>RKSI01000054.1 GCA_007570905.1 Gammaproteobacteria bacterium | reverse complement strand
GCCAACCAGGGGTGGGCGCACAGCGCGTCGCTGCTGGGATTTTTGTTCGCGCGCCTGCACTTTGACCACAACGGCAAGCCGAATGCGTCGGCGGTGTTTGACTGCGGCGCGGCGTGGATGGCGATGACATTGCAGGCGCGGCGGCTCGGCCTGTACACGCACGGCATGGCCGGCATCAAGCGCGACGAAGTGTGCGCCGCGCTCGGCGTGGATGAAAACAAATACCGGGTTGTCTGCGGCTTTGCGCTCGGCGAAATCGGCGCGCCGGAACAACTGGCCGCGGAACTCGCCGACGGCGAAAAACCGTCGCCGCGCAAACCGCTGGCGCAGATATGGCGGCGCGGCGCCTGACGGCGGCGGCGCTGTGGTTGGCGGCGGCGCTGTGGCCGGCGGCGGATGCGGCGGCGGTCGAGACAGTTGATATCGCATTCCTGAAAAAAGAAACGGAAAAACTGCCGAAACTGTCCAACCTCGACCCGCCGCCCGCCGACGACGGCGCGCTCGGCGGCAAGCAGGGCATTATTGACAACAACACCACCGGGAAATTTCTCGGCCACAACTACCGGCTGGAAACCGTCGTCCTCGCCGAAGACGGCGACACCGGCGCCGCGCTGAGCGAACTGCACGCGCGCGGCGTGCGGCAGTTTATCGTGGATGTCCCCGGCGGCGAGTTGCCGGCGCTGGCCGATTCGGAAGCCGGGCGCGAGTCGTGGTTTTACAATGTCGGCGCCGGCGACGACACGCTGCGCACGATGCAGTGCCGGCGCAACATCCTGCACATCGCGCCCAGCCACTCCATGCGCGCCGACGCGCTGGCGCAATACCTGGTTGCGCGCAAATGGCCGCGATGGTTTCTGGTCGTCGGGCGGCGCGGCAACGACATCGGTTTCGCCGCCGCCGTGCGCCGCGCGGCGAAGAAGTTCGGCGGCAAGATAGTCGCCGACAAGAAATGGGAATACGGGCCGGACATGCGGCGAACCGCGGCCTCGACGGTGCCGGTGTTCACACAGGATGTGGAATATGATGTGCTCATCGTCGCCGACGGAGTCGGCGAGTTCGGCGAATACCTGGCCTACCGCACCTGGGAGCCGCGCCCGGTGGCCGGCACCCAGGGTCTGGCGCCGCTAACCTGGCACCGCATTGGCCGGGGCGCAGATTGCGCCGCCGGCGCTGGCGGCGGCGGCGCACACGATTTATGTCTCAAACGAGAAGGACAACACCGTCAGCGTCATTGACAGCGAGACGCTCGAGGTGGTTGATCTCATCAAGGTCGGGCAGCGCCCGCGCGGCATCGCCGTCAGCAAGGACCAGAAAATTCTCTACCTGTGCGCCAGCGACGACGACGAGATTCAGATGATAGACCTCGACAGCCGCAAGGTCACCGGTTCGCTGCTGTCCGGCCCCGACCCCGAACTGATGACGCTGTCGCCGGACGGAACAATACTCTATGTCGCCAACGAGGACGACAACATGATCTCGGTGATTGACATCGGGCGCAACCGCATCATCAAGGAAATCCCGGTCGGCGTCGAGCCGGAGGGCATGGGCGTCAGCCCCGACGGCAAGACGCTGGTCAACACTTCAGAGACGACCAACATGGCGCACTTCATCAACACCGCCACCTTTGAGGTGTTTGACAATGTGCTGGTCGGCAGCCGCCCGCGCTTCGCCGAGTTCACGCACGACGGCAAGCAGGTGTGGGTTTCCGCCGAAATCGGCGGCACCGTCAGCGTCATCGAGACGGCGACGCGCAAGGTGCTGAAAACCATCTCGTTCTCGCTGCCGGGCGTCAAGGCCGAATCCATACAGCCGGTCGGCGTGCGCCTGACGAACGACGACCGGTTCGCGTTCGTCGCGCTGGGGCCTGCGAGCCGCATCGCCGTCATCAATGCCGAGACCTTTGAGGTGGAGAAATACCTGCTGGTCGGCGCGCGCGTGTGGCAACTGGCTTTCAGCCCCGACGAGAAAAGGCTTTACACCACCAACGGCGTCAGCAACGACATCTCGGTGATAGACACCGAAGACCTGCGCGTCGTCAAGTCGGTGGCGGTGGGGCGCTATCCGTGGGGCGTCGCGGTACGCGCCGGTGGATGACACTCCGGCCCTTAAGGTCGCCGGGCTGGGGCACAACTACGGCGGCTTCCGCGCGCTTGATTCGGTTGACTTCACCGTAGCGCGCGGCCAGTTCGCGGTGTTGCTCGGCAGCAACGGCGCCGGCAAGACCACGCTGTTCTCGCTGCTGACCGGCCTCTACCACAGCCGCGACGGGCGCATCAGCGTTTGCGGACACGACCTGAAAAGACGGCCTTCGCGGGCGCTGCGGCGCATCGGCGTGGTGTTTCAGCAACGCTCGCTCGACGCCGACCTGACGGTGTGGCAAAACCTGCGCTATTCGGCGAGTTTGCACGGCATGTCCCCGCGCCTTGCGCGTGAGCGCGCCGAAGAGGAAACAGCGCGCCTCGGCATGGACGACCGCATGAACGACAAAATACGCCATCTCAGCGGCGGCCAGCAGCGGCGCGTGGAAATCGCGCGCGCGCTGATGCACCGCCCCGAACTGCTGATTCTCGACGAGCCGACCTTCGGCCTGGATGTGCCGGGCCGCGAGGCGATACTCGGGCATGTCCGCGCGCTGTGCGGGCGCGGGCTGTCGGCGCTGTGGACCACACACCTGCTCGACGAGGTGCACGCCGATGACGCGCTGCTGGTGCTGAAAAAGGGCCGCCTGACGAAGACCGGCGCCGCCGGTGAACTGGCCGGTTGCGCCGAACCCGCCGCCATGCGAAGCCAACTGGCGGCTTTTCTGTGACGCATCCGGCATGACGACGCCCGCCGACAAGGGCGCCGACCGACTGGCCGGCGCCGCTTTCTTTCATTTCACCGCCGGCATCGTGCGGCGCGAGATGCTGCGCTTTATCCAGCAGCGCGAGCGCTTCATCGCGGCGCTGGTGCGCCCGCTGGTGTGGCTGTTCATCTTCGCCGCCGGTTTTCGCTCGGTGCTCGGCGTGTCCATCATTCCGCCGTACCAGACATATGTGCTTTATGAGGAATACATCACGCCCGGGCTGATAGGCATGATTCAACTGTTCAGCGGCATGCAGACCTCGCTTTCCATGGTCTATGACCGCGAGATGGGCAGCATGCGCATCCTGCTGACCAGCCCGGCGCCGCGATGGTATCTGCTGGTCAGCAAACTGATGGCGGGCGCCGCGATTTCGGTGCTGCAGGTGTATGTGTTTCTGCTGGTGGCGTGGTTTTGGGATGTGCGCCCGCCGGCGGCGGGCTATGCGGCGCTGCTGCCGGCGCTGTTTCTGACCGGGCTGATGCTGGGTTCGCTGGGGTTGTTTCTGTCGTCGATCATCAAGCAACTGGAGAACTTCGCCGGCATCATGAACTTCGTAATTTTCCCGATGTTCTTCACCTCGTCGGCGCTTTACCCGCTGTGGCGCATCAGGGAGTCGAGCGTGTTGCTGTACCACATCTGCAACTACAACCCGTTCACGCACGCGGTGGAACTGGTGCGCTTCTCGCTCTACACCTCGTTCAGCGCGCAGGCGTTCTGGGTGGTGCTGGCGACGACCGCGCTGTTCACCGCGCTCGCCGTCATCGGCTACGACCCGTCGCGCGGGCTGCTCGGCATCCGGCGCAAGGGCGGCTAACGGCGGCGCCCCGCCGCGCGGCCCTACTCCGCCGGCGGCTGCGCGGTTTTCAGATAGGCCAGCAGGTCGTCAATCTGCTTGTCGTCCTTCAGGCCGAGGAAAATCATGCGCGTACCCTCAATGAAGGTGCGCGGCTGCTTGACGAGTTGGCGGATGGTGTCGTCGTCCCAGACGACGCCGGAATTTTTCATCGCGTCGGTGTAGAGCGCGTAACTGGAGAGCGTTCCCGCCTTGCGTCCGAAGACGCCGTGGAGGCTCGGCCCGACCTTGGAAACATCCTTCTCCAGCGTGTGGCACACGCCGCACTTGATGAATACCGTCTTGCCGGCTTCGGCGTCGCCGGCCTGCGCCGGCGCGGCGGCGGCGAGAGACAGCGCCAGCGCCAGCGCCGGCGCCGGGATTCTTTTGTTGCGGTTCATGGTGGATTGAGCCTCCTGTCAAGTGGGGTTGCAACGATGGGCGGCGACGATTTCCTCGACCGCCGACGGGTCGGCGAGCGTCGAGGTGTCGCCGAGGTTTTCGGTGTCGCCGCTTGCGAGTTTTCGCAAAATGCGGCGCATAATCTTGCCGGAGCGCGTCTTCGGCAGGTTCGGCGTCCACTGAATGACATCGGGCGCGGCGATGGAGCCGATTTCCTTTCGCACCAGGCCGCGCAGTTCGGATTCAATTGCGTCATCGCCGGCGACGCCCGCCATCAGCGTCACATATGCGTGTATGCCCTGCCCCTTGACCTCGTGCGGAAAGCCGACGACGGCGGCCTCGGCGACGCGCTCGTGCAGCACCAGCGCGCTTTCAATCTCGGCGGTGCCGAGGCGGTGGCCGGAAACATTGATGACATCGTCGACGCGCCCGGTGATCCAGTAGTCGCCGTCTTCGTCGCGGCGGCAGCCGTCGCCGCTGAAATAGTTGCCGGGGAAGGCGCTGAAATAGGTTTCAATGAAACGTTGGTGGTCGCCATAGACGGTGCGCATCTGCCCCGGCCACGGGCGGGTGATGACGAGGCTGCCCTCGCACGCGCCCTCCAGTTCGTTGCCGTCGTCGTCCACCACCGCCGGACAAACGCCGAAAAACGGGCGCGTCGCCGAGCCGGGCTTGAGCGTCGTCGCGCCCGGCAGCGGCGTAATCATATGGCCGCCGGTCTCGGTCTGCCACCAGGTGTCCACCACCGGGCAGCGCCCGTCGCCGACGACATCGTAATACCACTGCCACGCTTCCGGATTGATGGGTTCGCCGACGCTGCCGAGCACGCGCAAACTGGAGCGGTCGGTCCGCTTCACCGGATCGTCGCCGAGGCGCATCAGCGCGCGAATCGCGGTCGGCGCGGTGTAGAAGATGTTGACGCGGTGCTTGTCCACCACGCGCCAGAAGCGCGAGGCGTCGGGGTGCGTCGGCACGCCCTCAAACATCAGCGTCGTCGCGGCGTTGGCGAGCGGGCCGTACACGATGTACGAATGCCCGGTAATCCAGCCGACATCGGCGGTGCACCAGTAAATCTCGCCGTCGCGGTAGTCAAAACTGAATTTGTGCGTCATCGCCGCATAAAGCAGATAGCCGCCCATCGTGTGCAACACGCCCTTGGGCTTGCCGGTGGAGCCGGAGGTGTAAAGGATGAACAACGGGTCTTCGGCGGCCATAGGCTCGGCGGGGCAATCGGCGGCAGCGGCGTCGCACAGTTCGTGGTACCAGGCGTCGCGGCCCTCGTGAAACGGCGCCGCGCCTCCGGTGCGCCGCACGACGACGACCAGATGCACCGCGGGGCACCTGGTCAGCGCCTCGTCCACATTGCGCTTCAGCGGCACCGTCTTGCCGCCGCGCACGCCCTCGTCGGCGGTGATGACGACGCGGCAGTCCGAGTCGAGAATGCGGCTGGCCAGCGATTCGGATGAAAAGCCGCCGAACACGACCGAATGCACCGCGCCGATGCGCGCGCACGCCAGCATCGCCACGGCGGCCTCGGCTATCATCGGCAGGTAAATGCAGACGCGGTCGCCCTTGTTCACGCCGCGGTCTTTCAGCGCGTTGGCGAAACGGCAGACGCGGGCGTGCAGTTCGCGGTAACTTAAACTTTCCGATTGCGCCGGGTCGTCGCCCTCCCAGATGACGGCGGTGCGGTCGGCGTGGCGCTCAAGGTGGCGGTCGAGGCAGTTGTGGCAGACATTCAGTTCGGCGCCGTCAAACCAGCGTATCAACCCCTCGCGGTAGTCCCATTCCAGCACCTTGTCCCACGGGCGCGACCAGTCGAGAAAGGCGCGCGCCTGTTCGGCCCAGAACTCCTCGGGCGCGTCTATGGATTGGCGGTACATCCGCCGGTAGGTTTCTTCGTTGATGTGCGCGCCCGCCGCGAT
>RKSI01000170.1 GCA_007570905.1 Gammaproteobacteria bacterium | reverse complement strand
TATGGCCGGCGAAAAAATCACTTCGGGGTAGCCGCCGATATTCAGGTAGCGCACAAAGTCTTCATTGAAGGCGCCCATATTAAAATCCCGGGCCGGTTCGGTCTTGATACTCCGGCCTTCAATTTTGACATTCGGGCCTTCTATATCCTGCAAATACAGATACTCGTAAAACGCCAGCGGCGGCAGGTGAAAGTTGGTGAAACGCCCGGCGCCGGATTCAATGCTTTTCAGCCGCAGCGCCGCCGCCGCCGAACCGGAGACGATGCACTTGACATTCGGGAAGGTGTCCACAAAAACCTTCAGGTGGCGCTCCCAGTCGCGCAGGTACTGGATTTCATCCAGAAAAAGAAACGAGGGATCCTGTTCTTTCAGACCGCTGACCTCGCGGATATGGCGGGCCAGTTCCTCGATGGAAAGATTGGTGTAGAGCGGCTGGTCAAGCGACAGGTAGGCCACGGCGCGGGGCTGAACGCCCTCTTCAAGAAGTTTCTGAATGGTGTGTTGCAGCAAGACCGTCTTGCCAACGCGGCGCGGCCCCATCAGCACGACAGCGCGGCGCACATCCCTTTGTTCCACCAGACGAACAAAAGGCCGGAAATAAACGCGGCGGCGCATGTCGCGATACACCTTGTCTGTTTGAGGAGGCGCCGCGTCCCACCACGGGTTTTCAACGCGCATGCGCTGCCGGAGTTGTTCTTGGGGAATTGGCCGCATGAGCCGGATTTTACGGGCGGAAAGGCATCAAGTCAATATAAGCAAAGTTAACTTTGCTTAATGAAAAATATGGCGAATATGCCAGGAAAATCAATTATTTGCATAGTGCAAAAAAGTGCACGGAACAGCGGAATGGCGCCCGAAACGCCCTTTCCAGCGGCAGTTTGCCTCCGCCACCAGAGCCACCGCCCGCCGCTGCCCAAAGGCCCGCCCCTACCGGCACCACTCCCTCGGGTCCAGCGGTTTCCCTCTGTGGCGTATCTCGAAATACAGGCCGTTGTTGCGCTGGGCGACGGGGTCGTTCATCACGGCCAGTTGTTCGCCGGCGGTTACGGCGTCGCCGACGCTTTTGTAAAGCGCCTTGTTGTTGCCGTAAAGCGACATGTAACCCCTGCCGTGATCCACAATCACCATCAGGCCATAGCCGCGTATCCAGTCGCTGAAAACAACGCGGCCCCGGTGAATGCTGCGCACCGGCGTGTCGGGCGTGGCGTCGAGGAACACGCCGCGGTAAATGCGCCCGTGTTTGCGCACGGCGGCGCGGCCCGCCACCGGCCACGGCAGGCGGCCTTTCAGTCTCCGGAATTGCGTTGCCGCCGCCGGCGCCGGCACTTTGTCCAGGCGCTCCAGCAGGCCGCGCAGGCGCGCCGCGTCCTGTTCCAGCATCGCAAGGCCGCCGCGCATTTGTTTGATTTCATTCTCCAGCGCGCGCCCGGCCCGGTCGCGTTCGCGTTTCTCGCGTGTCAGCGCGTCGAGGCGGCGGCGGCGCTCGTCTTCCTGCTTCGCCAGCGCCGCCTTTTTGTCGAGCAGCGCGGTGCGCACCGACGCCAGTTGCGACAACTCGCCGCGTATCTGCCCAAGACGCCGCTTGCGCGCGCCGCGAAAGTAATCCGAATACACATTGCGCCGTTCCAGTTCATTCCAGTCGCTGAAACTCAACTGGTAACGCAGTTCGGCCAGGTCGCCGTCGCGGTGCAGCGCGCGCAATTCCGCGCCCAGCAGCGACAAAACGCCGCGCGCCTGTGACGACAGGTCGGCGGCGCGGCGCTCCAGTTGCTCCACGCCGTCCTGCGCGTCGCGGAGTTGGCGCGCCGAGTTTCGCAACTGCCGGCTTAAGTCGCTAATCTGGCGTTCGCTCGCGGCAATGCGGTTGTGCAGGCGGTCGAGTTGCGCCTGCGACGATGACAACTTCTCCTGCCCCTGCCGAATCTCGCGCTGAATTTCCAGCAGGCGTTCGGTGTTGCCGTCCGCCGCCGCCGCAGGCGCCGCAAGCAGCCCGGCAAACGCCGCGATAAGCGCGCGGCGCGGCGCTCGGCGGGGAAGGCACGCGGGAACTGGCATCGGCATCGCAAACCATTATAATAGGCGCCCTCAACCCGGCCCGACATGCAAGACGACTACACCCTGTTCATCGCCGACAACATTTTCCTGTTCGGCATTCTGGCGGCGCTCACCGCGATGATAGTCTCGACGGAGATGAAGCGGCTGCTGAAGAAATACCGCGACATCACGCCGGCGGAGGCGGTGCAACTCATCAACCGCGAGGGCGCGGTGATGCTGGATGTGCGCGAGTCGTCGGAACTGGAAACCGGGCGCGTGCGCAACGCCAAATTCCTGTCCGCCAGCGTGCTGCCGAAACGCATGGACGAACTCAACGACATCCGCGACAAGCCCATCATCACCTTCTGCGCGCACGGCATGAAGGCGCGCGGCATCTGCCAGTTGCTGTGCAAGCGCGGCTTTCCCGACATCTACTTCCTGAAAGGCGGCATCGCCGCGTGGGAGCAGGCCAACCTGCCGCTGACGAAGAAATGAGCGACCGCGTAAAAATTTTCTCCACCCGCAACTGCCCTTTCTGCAAGGCGGCGAAACGCCTGCTTGATGTGAAGCAGGTCGCCTATCAGGAGGTGATGGTGGACACCGACGAGGCGCAGCGCGAGGAGATGGTGCGGCGCTCAAAACGCACATCGGTGCCGCAGATTTTCATCGGCGACCTTCATGTCGGCGGCTACCAGGAAATGGCCGAACTCGATGCCGATGGTAAACTGGACGAACTGCTGAAAGGCGCGGGCGGCGCGTAGGGCGCGAGGCGGCACACACCGGCACAAACCGGCACACACCATGGAAAAGAAAAAACCGGCCACAAAACAACAGGGGCACCTTGAAATCAAGCGCGTCTATCTGAAAGACGCGTCGTTCGAGTCGCTGCACGCGCCCGATTCGCTGGAGGCCGAATGGCACCCGCACATTGACATCAACCTGCAAAGTTCCAGCCAGAAACTGCGCGAGACGCTGTATGAAGTGGTGCTGCACATCACCATCGCCGCGCGCCAGGACGAGAAGCGCATCTTTCTGGTGGAGATTGAGCAGGGCGGCACCTTTGTCATCAGCGGCTTTTCCGACAAGAAACTGGAATCGGTGCTGCAAGCCTACTGCCCCAACATCCTGTTTCCGTTTGTGCGCGAAACCATAGCCAACCTCGTGTCAAAGGGCGGCTTCCCGCAACTGCTGCTGGGGCCGGTCAATTTCGAGGCGGTTTACCGCCAGAAACAACAGGCGCTGCAAGTAGAACCGCAGGAAATCGGCAAACCGCACTAAGCGCGCTGCACTGCACCGGGCCGCGGCGCGCCGACAACCATGACGCAAGTAACCGTGATTGGCGCGGGCGCCTGGGGCACGGCGCTTGCGCTGCACCTGGCCGGGCGCGGCCACGCGGTCGGCCTGTGGGGGCGCGATGGCGAACTGATGGAGCGCATCGCCGCCACCCGCCGCAACGACACCTATCTGCCCGGCGTTGAACTGCCGCCGGCCATCACCGCGCACAAAAACTTTGACGAAGCCGTCGCCGCCGGCGAACAACTGCTGCTGGCGGTGCCGACGGCGGCACTGCGCGGCGTCTGCGAGCGTCTGAAAGACGCCGTCGGCAAAAAGCATTCGGGGCTGGTGTGCGCCGTCAAGGGCATAGAGGTGAAAAGCGGTTGCCTGGTGCACGAGGTGGTGGAACAGGCGTTCGGCGCCGGTCTGCCGCTGTGCGTGCTGGCGGGGCCGTCGTTTGCCGAAGAGGTCGCCGCCGGCAAACCCACCGCCGTCACCGTCGCCTCGCGCGACGGGCGGGCGGCGCGCGACGGCGCCGCGCCGTTGCACGGCGGCCATCTGCGCGCCTACACCACCGACGATGTGGTCGGCGTTGAAATCGGCGGCGCGCTGAAGAATGTCATCGCCATCGCCGTCGGCATGTCGGACGGCCTGGACTTCGGCGAAAACGCGAAGGCCGCGCTGATTACGCGCGGCCTCGGCGAAATCCTGCGCCTTGCGACGGCGCTGGGCGCACGCGCCGAAACCGTCACCGGCCTGGCCGGTTTGGGCGACATTGTGCTGTCGTGCGGCAGCGACCTGTCGCGCAACCGCCGCTTCGGCCTGCTGCTGGCGCAGGGGCTGGGCCGCGACGAAGCGCTCGCCAAAACCGGCGGCGTCGTCGAGGGCCTGCCGACAACCGGCATCGCGCTGCAACTGGCGCGCCGCCACGATGTTGAAATGCCGATTTGCGAACAGGTCGAGCGCGTCTTGCAGGGCGAGACGACGATGCAAAACGCGGTGGATGAGTTGCTGCGAAGACCGGCGAAAGCCGAGGCGGGAAACAGCGCTTAAGACGCAGTGTCTTGTTCGCGGTGCGCTTTTTCTTCAAGCGCTTCTTGCGTGCGTCTTTTCAGCAACATCCGGCGTGCGCGCCGCATCCACGCTTTCAGCGACTTCCCAAGCAAGCGCCGTTCGCGGCGCAGCGATGCGACTTCCAGCGCGAAGGTGTCGGCGCGGCGCGCGCGGATGCCGCCGCCGTTCAGCAGGCCGCCTTTCAGGCCGCTCTTCAACCCGCCTTTCAGGCCGTTCAGTCCGTTCAACCCGCCTTTCAATCCTTCTTTCACTGCGTTGACGGCGCTTTTCATCTGTGTCATGGCATCTGTGTCATGGCATCTGTGTCATGGCATCTGTGTCATGGCATCTGCGTCATGGCGTAGCACCCGCCGCGCGGCGCGAACGGTAGCGGTAGAAGTGCGTGCCGATGATGTCTTCGGCCTGCTTGTAGCGTTCCTTCGCCTCCGCCGATGTGCGGTCGTGTATCCGCACATAAAACACGCACGAATAAGGCCGCACCTT
>RKSI01000033.1 GCA_007570905.1 Gammaproteobacteria bacterium | reverse complement strand
ATAAACACCTGCGGGCGCGGCACATCCAGTTCCTTGACGACGCTTTCAATCGCCTGCACGATGTTGGACGGGCCGCTGACTATCAGGACATTGGTGGCCGGGTCGGCCTGCACCGTGTAGCGCTTGTCGTCGTCATCGTCGTCATCGTCATCATCATCGTCGTCGTCATCGTCGTCATCCTTGTCGTCGTCCTTCCTGGTCGTGGTGGTGTCGTCCACATCGGCGCCCTCCTGCGCCAGGTCCAGGAATTGTTCGGTCAGCAGACCTTTAAGGATTTCCTTCATCGCCTCGGCGTCGGCGTAGTTCAGGTGCAGCACCCGCACCACGCCGCGCCCGCTGTCGGCGGCGGACGGCTGGGTATCAAGTTCGGCAATCAGCGCGCGCAGCGCGAGGCGCAGTTCGGGCGGGCCTATCAGCACAATCCGGTTGGTGCGCGGGTCGGCGACTATCTCCACCAGGTGTTTGGTCTGCTGGTTGCGCGCGCGCTGCACCAGATTGACGAGGTCCTTGGCCTTGCTTTCCTGCAAATCAATAATCTCGTAGTCGCCGACGGTCTTGCGGTCGAGCGCGGCGATGATGGTCTTGACCCGCTCCAGGTTGGCTTCCAGTTCGGTTACGATGACGCTGTTGGTCTCCTTGTGCACCGTCACCTGCGCCTCGCCGGTCATCAGCGGGCGCACCATCGGCACGACGCCGGCGGCGTTGAGATGGTTGATTTTCAGGATTTCGGTGGTCAGGCCCTCCGGCACATCCAGCGGCGAGAAACGCGCGGCGGCGTTGGCCGGCACGACACGGGTCAGGCCGTTGCCGGCATCCACTGTGCGAAAGCCGTGCATTCCCAGCACCGTCAGCAGGATGTCATAGACGGCGTCGTCCGGCACCTCCGACGCGGCGACGATGGTCACCTTGCCCTTGACGCGCGGGTCCACCAGAAAGTTGCGCCCGGTGAGTTCGGACACGCTCTCTATAATCTGGCGAATGTCCACATCGCGGAAGTTAAGCGTGGCCGCCTCAATGACGGGCGGCTGCCACCACAGCGCCAGCGCCAGCAGCGCGGCGCCCGCAAGACGCCGCCAGCGCGGCGCGGCGCGCGGGTGCGCGGGCGGCTTATCTGCCGAGTTCAAGCGTGACATTTTGCAATGTTCCGTTTCGCACCAGTTCCAGGCGGAGTTTGCCGCCCTGGAGCAGGGGCCTCCATGAGTTGGGATTCTGCCGGTAGTGGTCAACATTCTTGCCGTTGACTCTGATGACGATGTCTCCGGGAATCAGGCCCATATTGTAAAGCATGCTCTCGTTCTCGCTGCGGCGCGCGGAAATCTTCATGCCGCGCCCGTAGCGCGAGGTGTCGGTGGCCTCGAATTTGAGCATTTGCGCCAGTTGCAGCGGCTGCTCGCGTATCAGTTTCTGCACATAGCCGCGCGAAATGCCGGTGGGGCCGGCGCCGACTATCATGCCGTCTTCCTGCTTCGCCTGGAACAGGTTGGTCTTTTTCATCGCCAGCACTTCCTCGCTCTCGCCGCGCAGCAGGATGACATGGCTTTGCGCGAGTTTGCCGAGCACCACGCCGTCGGTGATTTCATCGCCGACGCGGAAATTCTGCATCTTGCCGCGGTTGACCGAGATCATCGCGACGCCTTCGTCGCCGACGCCGAACACGCCCATCAACTGCGCGTTGATTTTTGCCGGCACCGCCTTTTTCTTCGGCGCCTCGCGCACCGCAAACCAGTCCCACGATGCCGCCTTCGGCGCGCGCGCCGCGGCCTTGCCGGCCTTCGGCGCGGCGATGTCAAAGGCGGCGACGACGCGGTCGGGGTAATAGAGTTGCCAGAACAGGCCCGACAGCGAATACAGGCAGAACGGCAGCAACACCACCGCCGCCGCAACGCCGAGGCCGCGGTTCAGGTTTTCGGCGGCGGCGGCGGACAGGCCCGAAGACAATCCACCCAGGGTAAGGTCGGCCATGCCGTGCCCCCCTAGCCGCTCGGCTGCTTTGCGGGCGCCGGTTTTGCGGCGTCGGGCCGGTAACCGAGACTGGCGAGCACCTGGTTGATTTGATCCAGTTTCAGTTGTCGCCGGCGCGCTTTCTTCTCGTCGCCGCCCAGGCGCGCTTCTTCCACGGCCTTTTCAAACTTTTCTCTTGCCCGGGTCAGCCTGTCAATCGCCCCTGCCCTGTCTCCCACCTGCGCCAGCATCATGCCGTGGGCCTTAAGCAAAGCTCTGGAGTGCGGCTGCAGGCTGTCCCACAAATTGAACACCTCCCTCGCCCGCGCAAACCGGCCCGAATACAGGTAGGACGCGCCCAGATTCTGCATAATCTCTATGCGCCAGGGGTAGTCATCGCGCAACTTCTCGAAATGGTGGATGGCCTTTGTGTAGTTTGACTGCTTCGCATAGTAGGTGGCCGGGAAGATGTGCAGATAAGTGCGCATCGGGTTTCTTTCAAACGCCAGTCTGCCGTACTGGTCCATGGCCTTGTACCTGCCGAGGCTCATAGAAGCCGATGCCACGCGGTAATGGGCCTCGGACTTGTACCACTGGTAATGCATGAAGGACAAAAAGGCCACCGCCACGCCGACCACCGCGATAAAAGAGATTCTGTAAATCTGGGCCGGCATCCGCAGCGCGTACATGTCCCGGTCCTCGTCGTTGAGGGTGTTGGAGACGACGACAATCAGCGCCAGGTAAAACAGGAACATCGCGATTGTCACGGGCTGCTGCAACGGGAAACTGAAGGCGGCGTTGGCGCTGATTCCCAGGATGCTGATGGCCGCCGCAATGCCGAACATGCGGTTCTCGTCCGAAATTCCGCGGCTTGACGCAACGCGGCCTATCGTCCGCAAGATGATGAAAATCAGCATCAGCATCATGACGGCGCCGACCAGGCCGAGTTCGCACAGAAACTCAACATAGTCGTTGTGCGCGTTAATGTGGTACAGGTTTGCGGTTAACATATGGTCCACCTCAACCGCAATCTGATAGGCCGGGTAATACACCATCCAGTTGCCGATTCCCGTCCCCAGAAACCAGTGATCCCTGAACATGGCGAGCGAGTTGAGCCACATGGTGTAGCGCTGGTTGCGGCTGTGTTCAAAACCTCCCAGGGCGGACTTGATCGTCCCGGCAAATGATTCCGCCTTGGTCGTCCCCGCCGACGGATTGACCCTTGCATCAATGCCGAGAGTGCCGTCGCTGAGCATGCCCGGATGCATGTTCACAAGCGCAAACAGGAACACAAACGAGGCGACAAACGCAAAGGTCTTGTTGCGGTCCCAGTGCGGCCTGTAGCCGTGCCTGAACCGGAAGTAAATGAAAAATCCGGCCAGCAGCACCACTTCGGCGATGAAGGAAACCCACGAAGCGCGGGTGCGCCCGTAAAACAGATAGGCGATGATGAAAGAGCCGCTGAACGCGTACAGCCACGGCGCGATTCTGTGGCGGGTGTTCAGCAGAAAACACGCGCCCAGCGGCGCCACCAGCACGAGGTATTCGCCGGCCATGTTCTTGTTGCCGAAAGTGGCCGCCGGCGCCTGGTGCTGCTGCACCCAGTCCACCGCCAGCAGATACTGGCCGACGCCGAGCAGCGAAACGGCAAGGCCGCCCAGATAAAAGCACAGCAAAACGGGGAAGAAAGTGCGGCTGTCGCGGATCAGCAGCAGGGAAAGCACAAAAATGCAAAGCGCGGCGCCCCAATCCAGGATTTTCACCCATGCCTCGTAGAAATTGTGCGCCCACAGCAGCGAGATCAGCATCCACAGATACAGCGCAAACACCACCCATATCATCGGGGTGCGCGGCATATAAAGCGCATTGTGCCCGCGCTGCAGGTAATGAAACAGATAAACCAGGATGAACGCCAAGCCGCCCACCTGCAGATAGCCGGCCATATGGAGATCGGGATTGAAGCCGTTGACCGTCTGGCCGTAGGGCGCGACGATGGCCGTCAGGCCGAAGAAGATGCCGAACGCCCAGCAGTAGGGAATGCTGGCGTCGTTCAGCAGCGCGCGGACATCAACGCCATGCGCCGCCGCGCCGCCGCTTTGCGCCGGACGCGGGCGGCGGGCGGCGGCGGCCTCCTTAACCGGGCTGCTTTCTTGCGGCGAGCCGTTGGCTGTGGCCGCGTTTGCGGCGGCAGACGGTTTCTGCGACCCTCTTTTGCGTCCTTTGCCGGACTTTCTCCTTGATTTTGATGCCATTGTCTGTCAGTGCAATGTGCTGGCCTGGAAGGCCCATTATAAGCGATATAATACAACAATGCCCCTGCTGAATATCACCTTCTGGGTGCTGGTCGGCTTCATCGCCGGCTGGTCGCTGCATGCCTTGCAGGACGCGGAAAACGGGCCTGTGGCGGAGCAGACCCGGGCCGAAAGCCCGCCGCCTGAGGCCGTCGCGGAAACCGGCGAAAACACCCCGGCGAAGGCCGCCGACCCCTTCCGCGCGCACCTGGCGCGCGGCGAGGTGCGCGAGGCGCTGCTGATTTACCGCGAAACCCGCCGCAAGACCCCCGACCGGGCCGACAACATGCGCAAGGCGCTGCTTAACCGCGCGCGGCAACTGATGGCGCGCAAAAAAACGGACGAGGCCGGGCAACTGCTCGCGCAATACCTTGAAAGCGACAGTTACGACCCCGATGCGCTGCTGCTGCGCGCGCGCCTTGACGCAAGCCGCGGCAGGTATGCGAGGGCGCTTGAAAACGCGCTTGACGCGAAGATCTACGACCGCGACAACACGCTCGCCGATACCGCGGACCAGGTGATTGACCAGACCACCGAAACCTGGCGCCGCCGGCTGACCGCGAAAAAACAATGGGGCAAACTGGGCGAACTCTACCACCTGCTGATTGAGAAAAACGGCGACCGCCCCGAATACTATTACGCGCTCGCCGGCGCGCAGTACCGTTCGGGGCGCTACGGCGAGGGGCTGGGCACGCTTAACCGGATACTCCACGACCCGGAATGGGGCGGCAAGGCGCGCAAACTCTCGCAACTGGTCGAGCAACTGGCGCGGCTCGGCGAAGGCGCGCCGATTGCAATGACGCGCAAAAGCAACCACTTCCTGGTCAAGGTTCGCGTCAACGACCGCAGCGCCGACCTGGTGCTCGACACCGGCGCCTCCATCTCCATCCTGCGCCGGGAATTCGCCAAAGCCATCGGCCTGTCCACCGAGGGCGGCGAACAGGCGCGCTTCAACGCCGTCGGCAGCCAGGTGGATGTTACGATAGTGCCGACCAGAAGTTTCAGCGTCGGCGACATCACCTTCAACGACATGCCGGTCGGCATCGCGGAAATGCCGGAAACATTCGCCGCGGACGGCCTGCTCGGCATGGACTTCCTGAACAATTTCGAGTTCACGATAGACCAGGACAACGAAGTCCTGAACCTGAAAGCGCCCTAGAATATGCGCGAACCTGCGCGAACCGGCGCGGGCCGGCGCGCGACCCGGCGCGGGCCGGCGCTTACGAGCGGGTCAGTCGGATGGCGGCCACCTCGTAGCCGTAGTCTTCAAGCAGTTTCAGAACGCCCTGTTCGCCGTAAAGGTGCAGCGCGCCGACCGCGATAAACGCGCCCTTGCGGCGCAGCGGCGCGAGCATGTAGTGCGCCATCACGACATTGCGGATGAACAGGACATGCTTCAGATAAACCTTGTCATAGCCGAGTTTGCGCGACCCCGGCGAGATAAAGGCGGTGGAAAGATCCAGCATCGCGGGCATGTTTTCATCCAGGTAGGCCGCGACCATTTCATTGGCCGCCTCCCGCAAGCCGCCGACCGCATCCACCTTGTCTTTCAACAGCGCAACCTGGGCGTCCATCGGAAACGCATAATAAGCCGCCATCAATTCCTCCAGCGTTTCCAGTTGATAAAGATCCACCACGTGCTGCGCCGCCGCCTGGTAGAGGACATGGTCGAGTATTTCGCCTTCGCTCTTGCGGGCGGGTTTCTTGCTGTCGCGGTACAGCCCCGACAGCGTGTGCATCGCGGCCCACGGCTTCAGGTGCTTGATGCGCTCCTCCTTGAGGCCGGCTTTCAGCAAATGCTCCTTGATGCGCCCGTAGGCCTCTTCGCCGACGAGGTCGGCCAGAAAGCCGTTGTCCGGCAGCATCATGTCGCTGACGATGCTCCTGAAACCCCAATGCGGATTGAAATACCGCACGCCGGGAAAAGTTTCCATGCAAAAACTGTAGGCTTGTTGCAGCGCCGCATCCACTTCCTTCGGCAGTTTGGTGACGCGCGCGTCGTTGGTGTGCAGGGTGCCGAAGATATGCCCGATAAGTTCGCCGTCCTTTGAGATGGACCAGAACAGGCCGCGCTGAAAGCGGTCTGCGCCGGCGGCGGGCTTGTTTGCGCCGGGCGCGCTTGCGGGGGATGCGCTTTCGGCGGGTGTGTTTGCGGCGGGTGTGTTTGCAACGGGCTTGCTTTCAGAGGTCGTGCTTGCCGGTTGTTCGGCAGTGGCGACCGGGGCGAATGCGCTTGCAGGGCGCACACTTTCAGCGGGCGCGCTTTCCGGGCGCACGCCTGCCGGTTGTTCGGCGGCGAGCGGGGCGGGCGCAAGCAACGCCGCCAGCAGCAGCAGCGCCGCGCCGCCCATCACAAACCGCGCCGCCGCCGCACGACACCGGGCGGTTGCCGCCGACAGCGGCAGTCGCGCCGTCCCGCCCGTCACGCCGTCCCCGCCATGCCGGGAAACGCCAGCGCCGCCTGTCTCGGCGTGCCGGGCGCGCACAGGCCGGAAACCGTCACGCCGAGCAACCGCACCGGGCGCGCGCCGGCCTCGGTTTTCTGCAGCAGCCCCGACAGCAGGCGCAGCATCTCGTTCAGACCGGTCAGCGGATGATCCAGCGTGCGGCTGCGGGTAATCTGGGTGAAATCGGCGTACTTGACCTTCAGCGTAACCGTGCGCCCGCTGAGTTTGCGCGAGGTCAGAATGCGCGCCACTTCAAGCGCGCGGCGCCTGACTTCGCCGGCAATCTCGCCGGCATCGCGCAGGTCGTTTTCAAAGGTGGTCTCGGAGCCGACCGACTTGCGCGGGCGCCCGGCGACCACCGCCCGGCCATCCACGCCGCGCGCCGCCTGGTAATAGTAATACCCGGCGCTGCCGAAAAGACCGACCAGTTCATCCAGCGGGCGCCGCCTTAAATCGGCGCCGGTTACGATGCCGAGTTTCTCCATCTTCGCGCGGGTCACCTTGCCGATGCCGTGAAACTTGCCCACCGGCAAACTCCCGGCAAACTGCTCGCTGTGCCGCGCCGGCACCACATAAAACCCGTCGGGCTTGTCCATGTCGGAGGCGATTTTGGCGAGGAATTTGTTGCAGGCAACGCCGGCTGAAACCGTCAGCCGCGTGGTTTCCAGCACGCGCCGCTTGATTTCGCGGGCCAGCGCGGAAGCGGCGCGGATGTCGGCGGCGGTCTCGCTCACATCAAGATACGCCTCGTCCAGCGACAGCATTTCCACCAGGCCGGTGTATTGCTCGAAGATTGCGCGGATTTGCGCCGACACCCGCCGATAGACCTCAAAACGCGGCCTGACAAAAACCGCGGCGGGGCACAGCCGCGCCGCGCGCGCCGAGGACATCGCCGAGCGAATCCCGTAGCGGCGCGCCTCGTAACTGCATGTCGCAACCACGCCGCGCTTGTCGGGCAAGCCGCCGACGATGACGGGCTTGCCGGCATATTCGGGAAAATCGCGCTGTTCAACCGCGGCGAAAAACGCATCCATGTCAAAATGAACAATGCGCCTGTCGCCGCCGTCTGCGGCGCCGGAAAACGGGAAGCCGCCGGCAAAACCGCGGCGGCCTCCCAAACCAAAGTCAGCGGGCTTGCTCACAAAGCCCACTGTAACATCAGCAATCAGGCGTAGCCAACCTGCGCGTTGATTTTCTGTGCAATCCGGCGCTCGCCTTCGGACGCCTCGTTTTCATCCCATGCGTCCAGTTTCTTTTTCATCAGCGGATGAAAAAGCGCCGGCAGCAGCGCGATGGCAAACAGCGCGAAATAGCCGTAGCCCGTGTTGGGCGCGCCCACCTCGTCCAGTTCCCAGAAATGGGTTTCGCCGCGGTCGTGGTGGTCGGCCTGGCGCCCGATTTCAATGAAAAACCAACTGGTCAGCGCGGTCGAGTTGTCCCACGAATGACGGTAGTCTATCGGCTTGCCTTTCTCGCGGATCAAACCGTAGTGCTCCATGTAGTTGAGCGCCTCCAGTTCAAAGTTGGAGATAATCCACACCACCGCAAGGCAGGCGACGCCGAGCCAGCCGCCCGCGAACCAGAACAGGAACAGCGTCGGCAAACTCATCGCGTAGCCGCGTATCCAGCGGTTCTGCCACGACAGAAACGGCACGCCCAGTCTTTTCAGGCGCTGCTCTTCCATGCCGTAGAGAAACTTGGACTGGCCGAGGTATGAAATCGGCAGGTGCGCGTACAGGCTGCGTCCGCGCGGGGCCGTCGCCGGGTCGTCCGAACAGCCGAGTTCCAGATGGTGGTTATAGACATGTGCGTAGCAGAAGTGCGCCGAGCCGCTCAACGCCATCATCCAGCGGGCGATGACAAAACTGAAGCCCTTGGTGTGCGCCAGTTCATGGCCGTAGATGATGCCGATGCCGGCAAAAATCCCGGACGAAATCGTCGCCCCGACCAGTTGCGAGCCGGTGATGCCCTGATAAACGGGAATGCCCAGAATCTCTGTCACGCCCAGCGGAACCCCGGCGGCGAATTCATAAATGCGCCACGCCAGGTTCAGTTGCAAAAGCACAAACACGCCCAGCATGAAATACATCACGCTGTTCTGGAAAGCCGGGATGCCGTTGGTGTCGCCGCTTTCGCTGAAACCGGCGCCCATGGTTCTCCTGGTGACCAGGGTGTCCACGACGATGGCCAGGCCCAACACAAAGGCGCCGGTCCAGACCCACGGGCCGCCGACAAAAACGCCCCACATTGCAAGCAGAATCAATGCGGGCGCCAGCAGGTAGCGCGCGTTAATAAGGAACTTGTTCATGTTCTTTTCCCTCCTTGAGATACAAAGGTTTGTCCAATGATGGTAGCACCGGCCATCCCGGGATTTCTATACAACAATTGCTTTTTGCCGCCTGTTTGTACAGGATAAAAAAGTGGCCGGATGGATTGCCCGGCAATTCCCTGCTATAATCTCCGTCATCTGATATGGACAAAACCTGTACAGCATGAAGAAAAGAACATCTGAAACTGGACAACACTCCATCGGCATCGCCGCGCGATACAGCGGCCTGAGCGCCGAGGTCATACGCGCGTGGGAGCGCCGCTACCGGATTGTCGTGCCGAAGAGAACGCCCAACGCGAGGCGCGTCTATAGCGACGACGACATTGAACGCCTCGCGCTGCTGGCGAGGGCGACCGCCGCCGGCAGAAGAATCGGCGACATCGCCAGATTGTCCAACGACCGGCTGTCCAGACTGATAGACCAAAGCCTGGACGCCGACGCCGGACTCCCCGGCGAGCAGCGGCGCCAGAGCACCGCGGCGGTGATGGAGTACTTCGACTCGTGCATAGTCGCCGTCAACAACCTGAACATCCACGACTTCATCGCCGTCTTGTCGCGGGCGGAACAATCGTTGGGCGTGTTCTTCCTGATTGAGGACCTGATTACCCCGCTGCTGTCGCACATCCGCGATGAATGCCGCCGCGGCGCGCTGTCCAGCGGCCACCGGCAGATGTTCAGCGCCACGATTTCCGCCTGGCTGCTGATGCAGGCGGCGGCGCACAGCCACCCGCAGCGCAAGGCGGTTGTCTGCGCCGTCGAGAAAGACCCCGAACTGGCGGCGCTGAAAGCCGCGGCGACGATGAACGCCAACGGCTGGAGCGCCGTGTGCCCCGCGGAAAACACCGCGCCGGAGGAAATCGCCGGCATCGCCGCCGCGGCAAAAGCGCAAGCCGTCATCATCTGCCTGAACACGGCGACGGAGGACGACGATGTGCCGAACCGCATCCGGCTGCTGCACAAGCAACTGCCGGCCAGCCCGCTGATTGTGCAGACGCCTGCGGGCGGCCACTACCCCGCCATCGTCGGCGAAATCAACGCCGTCCATTGCGGCAATCTCCGGCAACTGTGCTTTGAACTGGAACGGCTGGCGCCGGCGTGACCGACCTTGATTGACATCTGCTTCAATTTCACGCACGAGGCGTTCCGCGATGACGAGCGCGAGGTGCTGCAACGCGCGGCGGACGGCGGCGTGGCGGCGATGATAATGCCCGGCTCCAATGTCGCCGACAGCGGCGCGGCGCTGGCGCTGGCAAAGCGCTATCCGGACTGTCTTTATGCCTGCGCCGGCGTGCATCCGCACCACGCGCGCGAATGGAACGGCGGCGCCTGCGACGAACTAAGGCGGCTGGCGGCGGACGCCAAGGTCGTCGCCATCGGCGAGACCGGGCTGGACTATTGCCGCGACTTCTCGCCGCGCGACATGCAATGCGGCGTCTTTGAGCGGCAGATACTGCTGGCGGCGGAAACCGGCCTGCCGCTGTTCATGCACCAGCGCGACGCCCACGAAGACTTTCTCGCGGTGCTGGCGCCGCTGCGCGAGCGTGTCGGCAACGCCGTGGTGCATTGCTTCACCGGCGACCGCGTGATGCTGGCCGACTATCTCGACCTCGGCCTGTACATCGGCGTCACCGGCTGGATATGCGACGAGCGGCGCGGGCACGACCTGCGCGGCGCCGTCGCCCGCATCCCCGACGACCGCCTGATGATAGAGACCGA
>RKSI01000219.1 GCA_007570905.1 Gammaproteobacteria bacterium | reverse complement strand
GATGAACCCAGTCAGCGAATTGCTTGCCGGTTTGCGCGACATCCATCTGCCCGCCGCGGTGTCGTGGTGGCCGCCGGCGCCGTTGTGGTGGTGGTCGCTGGCGGTCGCGGCGGCGCTGGCGGTGGCCGCCGCCGTCGCGCTGCGACGGCGGCGCGGACGCGCCGGGGAGATGCCGGCCTGCCGTCTTGCGCTGCGCGAACTGGGCGCGCTGCGGCGGCAATTCTTTGCCGGCGGCGACGCCCGCGACCTGCTGGCGGGCCTGTCGGTGCTGCTGCGGCGCACCGCCATCAGTTTGTTCCCGCGCGCGGAAACCGCGGCGCTCACCGGCGATGCATGGCTTGAATGGCTTGACGCGCGCGCCGGGCGCGAATTGTTCAGCCGCGGCGCCGCGCGCGCCATCGCCGACGCCCCTTACCGCCCTTCCGCCGACGCCGACGCGCGCGCCGTGCTCAGCGCCTGCGAGGCATGGCTTGCGCTGATGTCGCAAGATGAAGAGCAAGCGGATGATTCAGTCGCGGCGCGGCGCGGTCGCCGGCACGCTGTGCCGCAACAAGATGAACAACCGCCCGATGATTCAGTTGCAACGCACCGCCGCCAACACGCTGCGCCGCCGCAAGATGAAGGGCCGCCGCGATGATGCACTTTGAATGGTGGTGGGCGTGGCTGCTGCTGCCGCTGCCGCTGCTGCTGCGCTTTCTGCTGAAACCCGCGCGCGGCGCCGACCAGGCCGCGCTGCGCGTGCCGTTTCTGGCTGACTTTGAACGCCCGCGGCGCGGCGCCGCGGCGGCGTTCGGCAGATGGCCGCTGTATCTGGCGTTGCTCGGCTGGTTGCTGCTGATTGCCGCGCTGTCGCGCCCGCAGTGGCTCGGCGAACTCGCGCAGGCGCCGGTCAGCGGGCGCGACCTGATGCTCGCGGTGGACATCTCCGGCAGCATGAAAGAAAGCGACTTCGCGCTCGGCGGGCGCCGCGTCAGCCGCATTGACGCCGCCAAGGCGGTGGGCGCCGACTTCATCGTGCGCCGCGAAGGCGACCGCATCGGCCTGATTGTGTTCGGCGGGCGCCCGTATTTGCAAATGCCGCTGAGTTTTGACCTGAAAGCCGTCAGCGACATGCTCGCGGAAACCTTCATCGGCCTCGCCGAAGAGCGCGAGACCGCCATCGGCGACGCCATCGGCCTCGCGCTGAAACGCCTGCGCCGGCGCGAAGGCGACCGCGTGCTGATACTGCTGACCGACGGCGCCAACAACGCCGGCAGTTTGTCGCCGCAGGTGGCGGCGGACCTCGCGGCGCGCGAGAACATGAAAATCTACACCATCGGCATCGGCGCCGACATCGGCAACCGCGCCCGGTTCAATCTGTTCCGGCGCGGTTCAGAACTTGACGAGGAAACGCTGAAGGCCATCGCCGGCGCCACCGGCGGGCGTTATTTCCGCGCGCGCAACACCGCGGAGTTGGCGGAAATCTACCGCCTGCTCGACCGCATTGAGGCGGTTGAACACGAAGCCGCCACCTTCCGCACCCGCCGCGCGCTGTATCCGTGGCCGCTGGCGGCGGCGGCCCTGATTGCGGGCTTTGTGCTGCTGGCGCCGGCGCGCGTGTCGCGGCCACGAGGCGCGGTGTGATGTTCCCCGCCGAGTTTCATTTTCTGCGCCCGGCGTGGTTTGTGGCGCTGCTGCCGCTGGCGGCGCTGCTGGCGTATCTGGCGCGCGGCGGCCTCGCCCGCAGCAACTGGGAGGCGGTGTGCGACCGCCATCTGCTGCCGTTCATTCTGACCGGGCGCGCAATCGCGGGGCGGCGCCGTTCGCTGGCGCTGATAGGCGCCGCCGGCCTGCTGGCGCTGACGGCGCTGGCCGGGCCTGCGTGGGAGCGCCTGCCGCAGCCGGTGTTCCGCGACCAGTCGGCGTTTGTCATCGCGCTGGATTTGTCGCGCTCAATGGACGCGACCGACATCCAGCCCAGCCGCCTGTCGCGCGCGCGCTTCAAGATAACCGACCTGTTGTCGCAGCGCGCGTCCGGGCAGACGGCGCTGGTGGTGTACGCAAACCAGGCGTTCGTCGTGGTGCCGCTGACAGACGACCGCAATGCGATAGAACTGTATCTGCAATCGCTCACCACCGACCTGCTGCCGGCGCAGGGCAGCCGCCCCGACCGCGCGCTGCAAGAGGCCGGCGCGCTGCTGCTGCAAGCCGGCGTGCCGGCGGGCGACATCCTGCTGGTAACCGACCATGCCGACGCGCGCGCTGTCGCCGAGGCGCGCCATCTGGCAGGCAAGAACTACCGCGTGTCGGTGCTGGGCGTCGGCACCGCCGGCGGCGCGCCGGTGCCGACGAAGTCGGGAGATTTTCTGACGCACGGCGGCGAGATTGTGGTGCCGGCGCTGGCCGGCGACGCGCTGCGCGAAGTGGCGCAGACCGGCGGCGGCATCTACCGGCGTCTGGGGCTTGCCGGCAGCGCCGATGTGTCCGACCTGGCGGCGTGGGCGCAGACATCGCCTGCGGCGAAGACCGAAGACAGCGACAAGGCGGCCACCGAGGTGTGGCTTGAGCGCGGCCCGTGGCTGCTGCTGCTGCTGGCGCCGCTGGCGGCGCTGGCGTTTCGCCGCGGCGTGCTGGCCGCAGCCGCCGCGCTGCTGCTGCTGCCGCTGCCGCAGACCGGTTACGCGCAAGACTGGCTGGACGCCTGGCTGCGCCCCGACCAGCAGGCGGCGCGCGCGCTGGAAGACGGCGACGCCGCCCGCGCGGCGCGCCTGTTTGAAGACGCGAGGTGGAAGGCGGCGGCGCAATACCGCAACGGCGATTATGCCGACGCCGCCAAAACGCTGGAAGCGCTGGCGGGCGCGGACGACTGGTATAACCGCGGCAACGCGCTGGCTCATGCGGGCGACTTGCGCCAGGCCGTCGCCGCCTACCGCCGCGCGCTGGAACTGCAACCGGACAACGACGACGCGCTGCACAACCTGAACCTCGTCGAGCAGGTGATGCAGCAGATGCAGCAGCAGATGCAGCAGGGCGGCGAAGGCGAACAGCAGCAGGCGCAGCAGGGCGAAGGCGAAGACCGGGAGCGGCAGGCGCAGCAGCGCCGCGCCGGCGCCGACGACGACGAGTCAGACAACGGCGATGAGCAGGACGAGGCGGGCGATTCCGGCGACGCGCAGGGCGATGGCAGCGACGCCGCGGGCGCCGACGATTCGGCGACGCAGGCGATGAGCGAGGACGAACAGGCGATTGAGCAATACCTGCGCCGCATTTCCGACGACCCGCGACGGCTGCTTCAGCGCAAACTGCATTACCTGAACCGCCGCAAGGAAATGGCCGGCGGCGAACGCGCGGGCGAGTCGCCGTGGTGATGCGCGTGCTTGCGGTTTGCGCCGCCGCCGTCCGGCGGGTTGTCGTCTCAATGCGCGCGTTTGCGGTTTGCGCTGTTGCGGTTTGGCGGGCGGCTGCGGCGGCGCGCGCGCCTGCGGCCTGCGCCGCCGCGCTGCTGTGCTGGGCGTCTGCGGCGCCGGCGCAGGCGCCGCCCGGCGGCACCTTTATTGAGACCGATGTTCAGCCGCGCTCGCCGTTTGTGCAGCAGCAGGCGCTGTTTGTGCTGCGGGTGTTCACGACGCGCAGTCTGAAAGGCTCGGTGACGCCGCTGAAACCGCGCGGCGATGTCGTCGTCGAGAACCTCGGCGGCATGAAACGCTACCAGGCGTCGCGCAACGGCGGAAACTACCAGGTGTTTGAGCAGCGTTATTTGTTTTTCGCGCAGAACAGCGGCGAACTGGTGTTTGACCCGATTGTGCTGGCCGGGTCGTACATTGAGAACAACCGGCGTTTCAATGTGCGCGAACAATCGCAGGCGGTGCGCGTCACGGTGCGCCCGGCGCCGCCGTCTTTCCCCGGCGGCTGGCTGCCGGCGCGGTCGGTGGAACTGAAGGAGAAATGGTCGCAGGAACCGGCGGACTGGAAGGTCGGCGACTCGCTGGTGCGCACGCTGATATTGCGCGGCAAGGGCGTGTCGGCGAACCAGTTGCCGGAGATTGAATGGCCGCGGATGGACGACTTCAATGTCTATCCCGACCAGGCGCGCCTCAGCGGGCGCATAGACGGCGAGAACTCCACCGGCGAACGCCGCCGCAACATCGTGCTGATACCGTCAAAGGCCGGGCGCCGCACGCTGCCGGCGATACGCATTCCGTGGTGGAACACCGACACCGACCGCCTTGAATACGCGGTGCTGCCGGCGCGCGAACTGGAGATTGGCGAGGGCGATGCCGGCGCGGTGGTCACGCTTGGCGGAACCGCGGACAGCGCCGCCGCCGCGCCGCCGCCCGCCGCGCCGCGCCGCGCCAGTGCGTGGATGTGGTTCAGTTTTGCGCTGGCCGTCGCGTGGCTTGCGACGCTGGCGTTTTTCAGCCGCGCCGCGTGGCGCGCGTGGTGGTTTCGCCGGCGCGAGGGCGCGCGTTTTCTGCGCTTGTGCCGCGCGCGGCTGAAGCGCGCCTGCGCCGCAAACGATGCGCGCGCCGCCAAAGACGCGCTGATTGAATGGGCGGCGCTCGTCTGGCCGGACACCGCGCCGGCGACCCTCGGCCAGGCCGCCGACCTGTGCGCGGCGGCGCCCGGCGGCGACCGCCTGCACCGCGAAATCAATGCATTGAAACGCGCGCTGTACGGCGGCGCCGAATCGTGGCCGGGGCAGGAACTGTGGCAGGCTTGTTCGGCATTCTCGCCGCCGCCGCCGCAGCCCGCGCCGGACGCCGAATCCCGCCTCGCCGCACTGCATATCATCACCCGCCCGCCGCCGTAGGGCGGCGGACTACCGGCAGTGGGCGCTCGATGGTGAATGTCGGCGGCGGGGTGTGTGGTTTTGTACAATAGGGCAATGAACGGCAACGGCATAACAACGGCCCGTGTGGGCGCGGCGGTGAACG
>RKSI01000218.1 GCA_007570905.1 Gammaproteobacteria bacterium | reverse complement strand
GAGGTTGACGGCGGCGTCCGCAACAATTTGACGCTGGAATTCCGGGGCGACAACCGATTGATTACCGCGGCTCCTGCGACCGTCACAATACGCCGGTTCTCCAACAAGGCGACCGTGATGCTGGAAACTCCGGTGAATCTGGATGTCGGCGAACGGCAGGATACTGCGGTGTCATGGGCATGGACGCAGTTCGACCGCAATTCCCGCTACCGCAGCACCGACGGCAATATCGTCACTGTGAGTTCCGGCGCGGAAGAACTTCAAACGCCGCGCTTGCAGGTGGCTGTGACGAATACCAGCGGTCTTGTGGACACCAACCCGGCGCCCAACCAAATCAGTGAAGCGGCGCGGGTGGGCACGATGGTGTCGGGTTGGTCGCCGCAGGTTCTGATTCGCAGTGTTGTCGTGCCGAATGCGCGGTACAGCCTGTTGCCGGATGCCGGCCCGGATGCTGACAATTTGTTTGAGGTTGATGCCGCGAGCGGCGCGTTGTCGCTGGCTTCGGGGCGGACGCTGAGTTTCGCGGCATCCACCTTCCACGAAGTAACGGTGGCCGCGCAAGTGACGGTTGACGGCGACAGCTCGACGGCCTCGCGGATAGTGTCGATTGCAGTAACCCCTGAATTTACACTCACAGACACCGACTCGTCGACGAACATCATCGCCTCGCGCACGCCGCCGGGCGCGCCGGTGGCGGGATTGACGCCGGTGGCGCGTTTGGGCGGCAGCGTTGTCATGGACGGGGTGGCGTATTCGCTGGACGGGCCTGGCGGTTTGTTTGCGGTTAGCCCGGAGTCGGGCGTTATTTCTGCGGTGCGCCCGTTCATGGCCGGCGATATCCGCGCGCATACGGTGACGCTGACGGCCACCTACAACGATGCCGTTTATGGCAGTCTTGCGGCAAGTTTGCCGCTGACCATCACGGTCCGCGACGGTGTTTCCATCTGCGACCGCACCTTGCAGATATGGACCGGAATCGTGGCCGCCACCGGCAACCCATATGGTTGCAGTTTTCTCACATCAGGCGCTCTTGCGTCTGTCAGCACGCTGAATAATCTCGTGCTGGGGGCTACGGAGGAATTGTTGCCAAATGATTTCGCCGGTATGACGGGGCTGGAAAATCTGGATTTGACATTGCTCGCCGCGCCAACCCTGCCGGAGGACATTTTCAGGGGCACGCCCAATCTGCGTATATTGAACCTGCAATTCAGCCGCCTTGAATCATTGCCGCCGGATATCTTCATGAACCTGGACGGCCTGGAGAATCTGGATTTTCGTTTTACCGATTTGGCGGAATTGCCGGCGCGCCTGCTGTCAGATCTGGAAAAAGAGCCTCCCGTCACTCTCGGGGTCAGTAACGTTGTTCGCATCGGCGGCGTTCAATACCGTCTCGACGGCATGACGGTCGCGGGTGTGCTGACGCTTGACGAAGGCGTGCGCCACCGCCTTCAGGTCGGGGTTGCCGGCGGCGTTCGCAGCACATTGACGCTGGTTTTCCGGTCTGACGGTGCATTGCCGCTCACCGCGGAGCCGGCAACCATCGCGTTCAGCCCGCTGTCCAGTGAGGCGGTCGTTGAGTTGACCGTGCCGCCGGACCTGGATTTTGCCGACCGAAGCGGTTCAGTGTCGTGGGGATGGCAAATGTACGCCGGCGCGGAGGGTGGCGTATCTGAAATCCGGACACCGGAGTTGCGGGTGAATGTGCCCAACCTGGAAACCTTCTTTATTGAAGACACCGACCCGCTGCCCAACACCATCCCCGCGTCCGCGACGGCGGGCACGCGCGTGGCGGGGGTGATGCCGGCGGCGCGGATTGGCAGGGCCGGCGCCGCCGTCGCCGCAGATGGCGCCGGCTACACGCTGTCCGGTAGCGACTTGTTCGGAATCGATATGGCATCGGGCGTGATTTCCCTGGCGCGCCCGTTCACGGACGGCGACCCGCGCCGCCACCCGGTTACGCTGACGGCGGCCTACCGGAACACATCGGCGAGTTTGCCGCTGGTTGTCAATGTCCTGCATTCCGATGGCGGTTTTGATATCTGCGGGCGCACGCTGGTCGTGCGGGATGAAATCCTGCGCCGCGTCAACGATGGCGGTGGGGCTTTTGCCTGCACCGATGTTCCGGCGGCGAATCTGGCGTCTGTTCAGACACTGGATTTTTCCCGGTATTCCACGACGGTGGAAACCTTGCGGGCCGGTGATTTCGACGGGCTGTCGGGGCTGTCCGATTTGAATCTGCGCGCGCTCGGCCTGCGGCGTTTGCCGCCGGATATTTTTCAAGGGCTGGCCAATCTGCGGATGCTCAACCTGCAAGACAGCCGCCTGACCTCATTGCCTGCGCGCTTGCTGCCCGGTCTGGAAAAATCGCCTCCCGTCACTTTCGGGTTGGACGCCGGCGTTCGCATCGGCGGCATTCAGTACCGCGCAGGCGGCGAGGCAGTCACGGAGTTGGCGCTGGACGAGGGAGCAAGCCGCAACCTCCGGATTGAGATTGCCGGCGGCGTCGCCGGCACATTCACGCTGGTTGCGCGACCGAACGGCTCGCCGCTGCCCGTTGTCATGCCGCAGACCGTCCGGTTCAGTCCCGGCATTGATGCGGTGGTCGTGGAGTTGACGGCTCCGAGGGATGATGATTTTGACGGCAACACTGGCTCGGTGTCATGGGTGTGGACGATGTTCAATGCCGCAGGCGCGGCAACCGAAATCCGCACGCAAAGCCTGCAACTGGATGTGCGCGAGCAGGACCGGTTTGAGGACATTGACGCGGCGGTCAACCGAATCAGCGAAGCGGCTGCGGCGGGCGACCCGGTGTTGGGCTGGTCGCCGCAGGTTCTGGTGCGCGGCGCCGTTACGGACGGAGTGCGTTACCGCCTGTCGCGGGACGCCGGGGGGTTGTTCGGGATTGACTCCGCAAGCGGCGCGCTGTCGCTGGTTGCCGACCGGACGCTGGATTACACGGTGTCCTCTTCCCACCGGGTAACGGTGGAGGCGCGGGCACCGGGCGCCGGCGCAGTGTCGCTGGCGGCGGCCATTGAAGTGCGCGCCGGGTTCGTCATCAGGGACACCGACACATCGGCCAACATCATCGCCGCGACTGCGGCGACGGGCACGCTGGTCGGGGGAATGGCGCCGCTGCTGCGTGTTGGCGCAAGGGTTTTGACGGACGGCGTGGTGTATTCCCTCGCCGCGCCGGACGGTTTGTTCGCGGTCAATACGGCGACGGGTCTGATTTTCTCGGCGCGCCCGTTCACGGACGGCGAGATACGCGCGCATCCGGCGACGCTGACGGCTTCGCACGCCCTGGGCACGGTGAGCCTGCCGCTGGACATTGAAGTTCGCCCCGGCATTTCCATCTGCGGCCGCACCCGCGGAGTGCGCGATGAAATCCTGGCCGTCATCAACGACCGGCCCGGCGGCGCGACCTACAACTGCCATGTCGTTCGCCCGGCTGATTTGGCGTCGGTCAGCACGCTGAATCTCTCCCTGAGACTGAACAGGACGAGTGCTTTGCTGGCGGATGATTTTGCCGGAATGACGGGGCTGACAAGTCTGAATTTGCGCGGTGTTCCGCTGACAAGCCTGCCGCACGGTATTTTCAGCGGCACGACCAATCTGCGCGTGCTGAATCTCGGCAACAACAGGCGTTTGGTCTCATTGCCGGCGGGCATCTTCCGCAATCTGGACCAACTGCAAAATCTGGATTTAAGTGTCATCGGAGCGACCAGCCTGCCGGGGAATATTTTCAGCGGTTTGTCGAATCTGAGCGTGTTGAATTTGAACGGCAGCGGTTTGACCTCGTTGCCGCCGAATTTGTTCGGCAACCTGGCCCGACTGCAAAATCTGAATCTGGGATCGACGCGGTTCACAAGCCTGCCGGACGGTATTTTCAGCGACTTGACCAATCTGCGCGTGTTGAACCTGTTTGACACCAGTTTGGTGTCGGCGCCGCCGGACATGCTGGCGAATCTCAACAGGCTTGAAAGCCTCGGATTGTCGGCGGTGACACTGACGGAACTGCCGGCGCGCCTGCTGGCCGACCTGGAAAGGATACGCCCGCGCGTTCTCAGGATTGACACCGGTGTTCGCATCGGCGGCATCCGCTACCGCGCGGGCGGCGCGCCCATCACGACGCTGACGCTGGAAGAAGGGGCAGGCAGCCGCAGTCTCCAGGTTGAGGCCGCCGCCGGCGCCGGCGATATTCGCAGCACGCTGACGCTGGTTTTCCGGCCAGGCGCCGAATCGGGTCTTGCGGCGACGCCGCCAAGCGTCCGGCTGACACCGGCCCGGCGCATGGCGACCGTTGCGCTGGAGGCGCCGCAGGACCTGAATGTCGTCAACAGGGGCGGCCCGGCATCGTGGGTATGGCGGTTTAATCCTGCGGAAGGCGGCGAAGTCGCAATCCGGGCGGCCGATTTGCAGGTGACCGTGCGCGACACGCACCGGTTTGAAGACACCGAACCGGCGGCCAACCAAATCAGCGAAGCGGCCATGCCGGGCGACCCGGTGTCGGGCTGGTCGCCGCAGGTTGTCGTGGCCGGCGCCGTTGTGTCGGCGGTGAGTTACCGCCTGTCGTCGGACGCCGGCGGCCTGTTTGCGCTGAATGCCGCGAACGGCGCGCTGTCGCTGGCGCCGGGGCGGGCGCTGGATTACGCGACAAGCGCCACCCACCGGGTCACGGTCATCGCGCGAGTGACGGCTTCCGGCGTGACGGCATCGCTGGCGGCGGCCATTGAAGTTCTCCCGGTGCTTGTTCTCACAGACGCCAGTTCACTGCCCAACGTTCTTCCCGCGCCCGCGGAAGCGGGCATACCGGTGTTGGGCGTGGCGCCGGTGGCGCGTCATGGCGACGACATTCTGACGGACGGCGTGACCTACACGCTGACCGGGTCTGATTTGTTCACGGTGGACCCGGCG
>RKSI01000074.1 GCA_007570905.1 Gammaproteobacteria bacterium | reverse complement strand
TTGTTGCAACCGGACCAGGCTCCGGGGGCAAGCCCCTTCACCCGAACCGGCACACCTTCTCCCGAAGTTACGGTGCTATTTTGCCTAGTTCCTTCACCCGGGTTCTCTCAAGCGCCTTGGGATTCTCTCCCCGCCCACCTGTGTCGGTTTGGGGTACGGTTTCGTGTTGTCTGAAGCTTAGAGGCTTTTCCTGGAAGCATGGCATCAATCACTTCGCTCCAAAAGGAGCTCGGCATCGTGTCTCGGAATTGCGCCCCCGGATTTTCCAAAGGGCGCTCCCTACGCACTTGCACCGGGACAACCAACGCCCGGATGATTCAGCCTTCTCCGTCCCCCCGTCGCAACAACACAAAGTACAGGAATTTTAACCTGTTTTCCATCGACTACGCCTTTCGGCCTCGCCTTAGGAGCCGACTCACCCTGCGCCGATTAACGTTGCGCAGGAAACCTTGGGCTTACGGCGTGCGGGTTTTTCACCCGCATTATCGTTACTCATGTCAGCATTCTCACTTCTGATACCTCCAGCGCACCTTCCGACGCGCCTTCAACGGCCTACAGAACGCTCCTCTACCATGCCTCTCGGCATCCGCAGCTTCGGTACATGACTTAGCCCCGTTAAATCTTCCGCGCGGGCCGACTCGACTAGTGAGCTATTACGCTTTCTTTAAAGGGTGGCTGCTTCTAAGCCAACCTCCTAGCTGTCTGTGCCTTCCCACATCGTTTCCCACTGAGCCATGATTTGGGGACCTTAGCTGACGGTCTGGGCTGTTTCCCTTTCCACGACGGACCTTAGCACCCGCCGTGTGTCTCCCGTGATTACACTTCCAGGTATTCGGAGTTTGCAATGGTTTGGTAAGTCGGGATGACCCCCTAGCCATAACAGTGCTCTACCCCCTGGAGTGAGACACGAGGCTCTACCTAAATAGATTTCGAGGAGAACCAGCTATCTCCGGGCTTGGTTAGCCTTTCACTCCTAGCCACAGCTCATCCCCCCATTTTTCAACATAGGTGGGTTCGGACCTCCGGCGAGTGTTACCTCGCTTTCATCCTGGCCATGGCTAGATCGCCCGGTTTCGGGTCTGCTTCCAGCGACTGGACGCCCGTTTAAGACTCGGTTTCCCTGCGCCTCCCCTAATACGGTTAAGCTTGCCACTGAAAGCAAGTCGCTGACCCATTATACAAAAGGTACGCGGTCACCCCCGAAGGGGCTCCCACTGCTTGTATGCGGACGGTTTCAGGTACTATTTCACTCCCCTCCCGGGGTTCTTTTCACCTTTCCCTCACGGTACTGGTTCACTATCGGTCGGCAAAGAGTATTTAGCCTTCGAGGATGGTCCCCCGATGTTCAGACAGAATTTCACGTGTTCCGTCCTACTCGATTTCACCCGAGCGAGGCTTTTGTGTACAAGACTGTCACTTTCTATGGTGTGCCTTTCCAGACACTTCCACTGGCCTCGCCCGCGCTTAAGGGCTGGTCCCCGTTCGCTCGCCGCTACTGGGGGAATCTCGGTTGATTTCTTTTCCTCCGGGTACTTAGATGTTTCAGTTCTCCGGGTTTGCTTCAGACGCCATATGTGTTCAGGCGCCGATGCCCGCCGTAGCGGGCGGGTTTCCCCATTCGGAAATCCCCGGGTCAAATGCTTGTTTGTCAGCTAACCGGGGCTTATCGCAGACTACCACGTCCTTCATCGCCTTTTGCCGCCAAGGCATCCACCGTACGCACTTTTTCACTTGACCATATAACCTCAAGCAGTCTCCCGCCGAGGTTACTGGTGTTGGATACAATGTCATTCACGGAAACGGGATGTTTCCGCGAATCCTGGCTTTGCTTGTTGTCAAAAAACCCTCCGCCAAAAGCGAAGCCCAATGCGACTTGCACACTGCGTGTGTGCAAACGGCATTGGGTTTCGCCGCCCGCTGGTGGAGCCGGGGAGAATCGAACTCCCGACCTCCTGCTTGCAAAGCAGGCGCTCTCCCGGCTGAGCTACGGCCCCGCGCGTCGCGGTGCATCGTGGTGGGTCTGGGTGGACTTGAACCACCGACCTCACCCTTATCAGGGGTGTGCTCTAACCAGCTGAGCTACAGACCCGGTTGTCTTCACGGCAACGGGTCTCAACACCCGGATTGCACAGGCCCCGGTCCACACGGACTGCGTCCAAAAAACGGCCACGCCCTGCGGCATGACCGGGGCATTATAATACGCGCCTGAGCGCTTTGCAAGCGCCGGATACCCCTGCCGAAGAAATGCTGACCGGAATGACACCGCTGTGGCTCGGCCTCGCCGCCGGCATCGGGCTGCTGATGTGGTCCGCCGACCGCATGATGCGCGGCGCGGTCGTCGTCGCCCGCCTGCTGGGGATTTCGGCGGTCGGCATCGGCATCGTCATCGGTTTCGGCACCTCGGCGCCGGAATTGCTGGTTTCAACGCTGGCGGCGCTCAACGACACGCCGCAAATCGCCATCGGCAACGCCCTCGGCTCCAACATCGCCAACATCGGCCTGGTGCTGGGCGCGGTCTCCATCGCCCACGCCATCACCGTCAAGGCGCAGGTGATGACGGTCAAATTCACGATACTGGGCGCCGCCACCGTCACGCTGGGGCTGGTGCTGGCCGATTCCGAACTCGGCGTGGACGACGGCGTAATCCTGGTGTCGGCGCTGTTCCTGATTCTCTACCTGCTGGTCAGGAACCTGCCCGCGGAGGCCGAGGAAGAGGTCGGGGAGGATGTGCGGCATCCGGGCGCGGGACTGGCGTGGGCGTGGTTTGGCGGCGGGCTGGCGGTGCTGCTGCTGGCATCGCACCTGATAGTGCGCTCCGCCACCGGCATCGCGCAGCATTTCGGCGTCAGCGAACTGCTGATTGGCCTGACCATCGTCGCCGTCGGCACCAGCCTGCCGGAACTGGCCGCGACCGTCGCCAGCACCTGGCGCAAGCACCACGACATCACCGTCGGCAACATTCTCGGCTCCAACCTTTTCAACAGCCTCGGCGTGGTCGGCATCGCCGCGCTGCTCAGCCCGGCGACGCTGCCCGGCAAGGTCTTGCAGCGCGATTTCTTCGCCGGTGTTACACTGACGCTCGCGCTGCTGCTGCTGCTGACGCTGGCGCCGCGGCGCCTGCAACTGGGCCGGCTGAAAGGGGCGCTGCTGCTCGGCGGCTTCTGCCTGTATCAGTGGCTGCTCTACCGCCAGGAGGTCGCCGCGCTGCCATGAAATTTCAATTTGAGGAGGTTCGCAAACTCGCCGTCGCGGTGCTCGACACCGAGGCCGAGGCCATCCGCGCGCTGCGCAGCCGGATAGACGAGAACTTCCACCGCGCCTGCCGCCTGCTCAGCGAATGCGCCGGGCGCATCGTGCTGATGGGCATCGGCAAATCCGGCCACATCGCCAACAAGATCACCTCGACGCTGGCGAGCACCGGCAGCACCGCCTTCTACATTCACCCGGCGGAGGCCGGCCACGGCGACCTCGGCATGATCAGCGGCGACGATGTGATCGTGGTGCTGTCGCATTCCGGCGAGACCGCCGAGATCAACTCGCTGCTGCCGTCGCTGAAAAGGCTGCGCACGCCGCTCATCGTGCTGACCGGCAACTGCGACTCGACGCTCGGCAGGGCCGCCGATGTGTGCCTCAACACCGCGGTCGAGCAGGAAGCCTGCCCGCTGGGGCTGGCGCCGACGGCGAGCACCGCGGCGGCGCTGGCGATGGGCGACGCCCTCGCCATCGCGCTGCTCAGCAACCGCGACTTCACCGCCGAAGACTTCGCGCGCTCGCACCCCGGCGGGCACCTCGGCAAGCGCCTGATTCTGAAAGTCGCCGACCTGATGCGCACCGGCGACGCCATCCCGAGGGTGCCGCCGGGCGCGCAACTGACCGACGCGCTCTATGAAATGTCGCGCAAGGGGCTGGGCATGACGCTGGTCGTGGACGACGCCGGAACCGTGCACGGCCTGTTCACCGACGGCGACCTGCGCCGCGCCCTCGACAACGACACCGACATCATGGGCGCGAAGATAGACACGGTGATGACGCGCGCCTTTCACTCCATCGGGCGCGACGACCTCGCGGTGGAGGCGCTGAACCTGATGGAGGCGAAGAAAATCAGTTCAATGCCGGTCTTTGACGACCGCAAGACGCTGGTCGGCGCGCTCAACATGCACGACCTGCTGGGCGCCGGCCTGTGACAGCGCCGCCGCGTCGAAGCAAACGCCGGTGCCGCCCAGCCCGCAATAGCCGCGCGGGTTTTTTGCCAGATACTGCTGGTGATAGTCCTCGGCGTGGAAGAACGCCGGCGCCGGCGCGATTTCCGTCGTAATCTTGCCGCGGCCCGCGGCGCTCAGCGCCGCCTGGTACAGTTCGCGCGAACGCAGCGCCAGCTCCATTTGCTCGTGCGTGCCGCAGAAAATCGCCGAACGGTACTGGCTGCCGATGTCGTTGCCCTGGCGCATTCCCTGCGTCGGGTCGTGCGCCTCCCAGAACACTTTCAGCAACCGCGCAAAGGCCGCGCGCCCGCCGCGGTACACAACCAGCACCGCCTCGGCGTGCCCGGTGGCGCCGCCGCAAACCTGCCGGTAAGTCGGGTTGTCGGTGTGCCCGCCGGCGTAGCCGACCGCCGTCAGATGCACGCCGGGCAAGGTCCAGAAACAGCGCTCGGCGCCCCAGAAACAGCCAAGCGCGAACACCGCCTGTTCGGTGTCATCCGGAAACGGCGGCGCCAGCGCCCTGCCGCTGACATGGTGCAATAGAGCCTTGTTCATCGTCGTGTCGCGCCAGTCTATCACACGGATTTCGGCTCGCCCCGGCGCATGGCGCCGCCGCTTGCGCCGCAACTTGCACGATGACTTGCACTATAATGTGCGGCTATGCAAAAACCTGATCTCACGCCGGCCAAATCCGTGCCGGCGATTTTGTCGCTGCTGCTGCTGCCGGCGGCCTTCGGCAGCCTGGCCTACGCCACCGGCGCCGCGGTCGGCTACGGCATCACCGCGGGCGCCGCGGCGGGGGCGCTGCCGCTGGCGGCGCTGGCGCTGCAAAACCGCCTCGCCATCTACAAGACGCTGGAATGGACGACGCTGCTGTCGCTGATACTCATCAGCGCCGTCGTCGCCTACCAGATTTTCATTCCGCTGATAGGCAAGCAGAGCGCGCTGCTGGAACGCTCGCTGCCGCTGCTCGCGGTGACGATGGCGCTTTATGTGTTCTATATCCTGATGAGCCGCCTGTCCGCCGACGAGCACACGCAAAGCGTCACCGGCAAACTGGAGGCGGCGCTGTCGGGGCCGCCGCTGCTGCTGACGCTGTCCGCCGCGGTGGTGCTGTCCACCGGCATTCTGGTCGCGGTGCACAACCTCGCGGCGGCACGCCCCGACCTGGCGTTTTTCACCGGCAAGTTTCTCGACCGCGGCCCGATTCCGCCGCTCACCATCCTGCTGTTCAGTTGGGGGCTGGTGATGCTGCTCGGCAAGAGTTATGTGCTGTGGCGCGAACAGCGCCTGCTGGCGAAACCGGCGAGGTCGCTGCTGATACGCGCCTACCGCCAGACCATGCATGAAAACACCAACACCACGGCGGAAATCTACCTCGACCTGATATGGAAGAAATCCGGCGACTTCTACATCCTGCCGCGCTACCTTAACTGGGCCATCCCGATACTCGGCTTCATCGGCACCGTGTTCGGCATCTCGCTCGCCTCCGACGGCATCCAGCAGATTATCAGCAACCAGCACGGCCTCGCGCAGTTGTCGAGCGAACTCGGCAAGGCCATCTCGCCGCTCGGCATCGCCTTTGACACGACGCTGATTGCGCTGTCGCTCAGCATCGTCCTGACGCTGCTCCAGACCATGCTGCAACGCTGGGAAAACAACCTGCTGACCATCTACGAGAACCGCATCCTCAACCTGGACGACTGACGCCGATGCGACAACGAGGCCACAGCGACAGCCTGCGCGACCAGGAGAAAAACAACGCGCCCTCGGTCGAGATTTTCGGCGGCGTGTTCGCGCTGCTGCTGGTGCTGTTCCTCCTCATCAACACCTTCTCGCAGGCGTCGCTGCAGGAGCGCCTGTCGGACATCAACGAGGGCGGCGCCTACAAGGTGGACTGGGGCACGCGCGGCTCGGGCCATGTCGTCATCGCCTTTCCCGGCGAACTGCGCATCGCCGAGACCTCCGAAACCGTGCGCAAGGGCGCCATCTGCGCCGAAGGCGGCCCGTTCACGCGCTACGCGCGCCGCATCTACCAGGCGCGCGACCGCCAAATCGTCTTCACCATACTTGAAAACAGCGTCGCGACGATGGCCGAGGCGCGCAACTGCATGATGCAAATCATGCCCGGCAGGCATCTGACCATCGGCTGGATCATCGCCGACCGGGAACTGCTGAAATCGGTCTCGCTCGACGACATCCCCCCGTACATAGACGAGGTCGTCCGCGAGCGGGCGCGATGAGCAGCCGCGCACAGCCGCGCCTTTTCCCGGGTTTCGCCGGCATCGCGCTGGCCGACATCCTCGCCAACAGCGTCGCCATCATCATCATCCTGATTGTGATTACGATTGCGACCAAGCACGCGCAGGAGCAGGAGCGCCTGGCCGAGGTCGAGGACATCTCGGTGCTGCTCAGCCGCGACCTTGCGACATCGGTCGTGATGAACGGCCTGCCGACCTCGGCGCCGGCGCGGCTGCACGACTACCACAACTCGCCGCTTGACCGCGTGCTCGACTTCCGGGTCATGCCGATTATTGAACTCCACACCAACTTCGTGCGCGACTATTACAGCAAGCGCGTGTTCCGGCGCGATGAACTGCTGAAACAAAACAACGCCTTCGACCATTTTCTCGCCGCGATGACGCCGCAGCAGAAAGCGCGGATACGGGTGGACATCTACGATGTGCGGATGTTCTATATCACGATGTCCATCCTGCGCCGGCACCACGGCCAACTGCCCGGCCACTGGCATTTCATCGGCTACGACGGCGCCGCGCCGGCGCCCGGCGCCGACTGGGTCGCGGCGGGCGGCGAACAGCCGGGCGAGGCCGCGGAAGAAGAGCCGCCCGCCGAACCCGGTGAAGGCCGGGCCGACGAAGGGCCGCGTTACGGCGGCAAGGCGTGGCAGGCGTTTCCGCAAGACACCGACCTGTCCGGCGACCCGGAAAGCGAGGCGTATCCGTTCGACGACCTCGCGTGGGACGCCGAAACACCGCCGTCCGGCCTGCCCGGCGACGGCGAACAAAGCGAACTGTCGCGCCGCAGCGACGCGATGTTCGACGCGCTGTCGCAACTGATGGGACAGGCGATGAACCCGGGCGCGCGGCAAGGCGAGGCGCCGTCGGTCATCCGCTTCCGCACCGCGGTGCCGTCGGCCGGCAAGTCGGCGGACAGAAAGAACAGCGAGATTGTCGAGACCGCGCGCGGCGGCGAAGGCGGCGAAAACCGGATTGACTACACGCGGCTGCTGGCGGCGCTGTTCGGCTTCATGGAAAAGGCGCAAAACGACGCCGACAATGGCCGCTACCTGACGCTGGAACGCTTTGACTTCCGCCGCGATGTCCTGACGCCGGCGGCGACGGCGCAACTGCCGCGCGACCCGGAGCAACTGGCGCTGCTGAAACAACTCGCCGGGCAAGTGCAGAGCGTCGCCGCGGGCCGGCCGCTGCGCGTGTCGCAGCAAACCGCGCCCGGCATCGCCGACAACCGACTGGCGTTGCAACGCAACCGCCCGCTGAAAAAGGCGCTGCTGGCCGGCAACGAGCGCCAGGAAACCCTCGCCTTTCTGCCCGGCGAGGCCGAAGTCACCAGCCGCCTCGGACTCTACCCGGCGATTTACCGCGGCCTGCAAACGCCGCTGAAACAAGGAACCCTGGTGCTGATGCCGCAGGCGCAGCGCGAGCCGCGCGCGTGGCGCTGGCGCGTTGCGACCTTCGTCAGCCCGGAGCGCGACGACTACCTGATTGCGTTCGTCTATTCGGCGCTGTCCGGCGACGGGCGCCTGCTGCTGACCACCGACGAGAACGGCATTCGCGTCAACGAAGTGTCGTGGATGACCTACCGCCCGCCGCTGCGCCACCGCAAGGAACGCGAGATGTTCCTCGCCAGCGGCATCGCCGCGCTGCTGCTGGTGCTGGGGCTGCTGCGCCGGTTCGGACGGCTGCCGTTCGCGCAATGAAGCGCGTTTTCACGGCGCTGCTGAACACCGCGTTGGCGCTTTTCGTGGCGGCCGTCGCCGCCGCCAGTTACTACAAACTGCGCGTAACCTTCCACGACTTCGACACCGTCGCGGTGCGCGCCGACGGAGCCGCCGGCGGCGACACGCAGGGCCGGCAACTGGACCGCATACTGCTGTCCAACCTTCGCGCCTTTGAGTACATCCGCTCGTTCGACCACCTGCTGGCCGGCAAGCCGTTCACGCACAACATGAACACCCTGTGGGCCGACCGCTGCGAGGTGCGCCAGGAGAATTTTTACAAGTTCGCCAAATGGCAGGCGCTGCACCGCCCGCCGGACATCGCCGCGCCCGGCCAGCCCGGCGGCTGGACTTATTACAGCGCCAGCCAGGACCACAAAATCAGCGGGCGTCTCGCGGCGCCGGCCAACGGCGTCAGTTATTACGACGCCCACGCCTACTGCCGCGCCGCCGGGGGCCGCCTGCCGACGCGCCGCGAGTGGATGGCGCTGGCCGGCGGAGTTGAAACCAGGCTTTACCCGTGGGGCGGCGTCTTTGACGCCTCCGGCTGGCCGCACCTCGACGCGCGCCTTAACGCGGCGCAGCGCTGCGGCGTGCACCCCGGCCTTGACACGCCGCAGGGCCTGCACGACCTCGGCGGCAATGTGTCTGAATGGGCGCAGGGCACGCGCGACGACCCGCGCCCAAGTTTGCACGGCGGCAACGCCTTCAACCGCCCATATCCAATCTACAGCCTGAACGCGCTCTACCGCCACGCGCCGCCGGCCTACCGCTCGCCATATGTGGGGTTTCGCTGCGTCTATGACCGCGCCCCGCAACGCCCGGCGTGGGCGCAGCAAGACACGCCGGTCGCGCGGATTGCGCCGGGCGCCTACCCGCTCGGCCTGCCGCAGGACGCCAGAATCCCGGGGCTGCTGGCGGCGCTGTCGCGCCGGCACCTTGAAGTCATTGAACAATTGTTTGACGGCGACCGCAGGCAGCGGACTTTCCGCATCCTGCGCCACGAGGTGACGCGCGCGCAATACCGGCGTTTTCTGCAAGACCCCATCGCGCAACTCGGCTTTTACGCCAACGAGAACGAGCCGAAAGACCACGACTACCGCCCGCCGGCGTGGCCGGATGCCGGCGACGACCGCCTGCCCGCGACCGGCATCAACTGGTGGTCGGCATATGCGTTTGCGCGGTGGGCCGGCGGGCGCCTGCCGAGCGCCGCCGAATGGACCGCGGCGGCGTCGTCCAGCGGGCGCTACGCCTACCCGTGGGGCGCTTTTTACGAGCAAGGCCGCGCCGCCACCGCCGAGACACCGGCGACCGCGCCGCTGCCGGCGCTGGAAAACCGCGGCGATGTCACGCCGCACGGCGCCATCCTGAACATGGGCGGCAATGTCTCCGAATGGACGCGCAGCATCGGCGTCTCCGGCACCGGCTACGCGGTCGTCGTCAAGGGCGGCAACTTCTCGCTGCCGGGCAGGGAAACCGCGCGCATAGACTTTGAGAACCGCGTGCCGGCGTCGTTTAACTCGCCGCGCATCGGCTTTCGCATCGTCCTCGACGGCGAGTCGTAGGCGCCGGTTTCAGCGGTTCGCCCGGCCAAGATACTCCAGCCAGCGCGTCGCATCGGCGCGCGTGGTCTTGAACTTCAGGCAGTGCGAGAACTCGGCCTCGGCCTCGGCGGTGCGGTTGAGTTTCGCCAGCACGATGCCGTTCAGCAGGCGCGCGCCGGGTTCGTCGGCGAGGCCGCCGCGCTTGAGGGCGGCGGCCAGCGATTGGCGCGCGCGCGGCCAGTCCTCGTCTTCCACGCGCAACCGCGCCAGGCGCAAAAACAATTCGCCGGTGCCGGACAGTTGCGCCGCCTTTTGCAGCGGCGCCACCGCGCGCGCGTGCTCGCGCGCGTTGCTCCACGCCGACGCCAGCAGTTCCCAATGCGCCGCCTTGCCGGCGACGACGCCGTCGTCCAGGCCGCGCTGCAACAGGTGCGCGGCCTTGTGCGGGAAGTCGTGATAAAGGTACAACCGCGCCAGTTGCAGCACATCGCGGCCTTCGGCCAGCACGCCGCGGCGGTGGCCGAGTTCGCTGACGACCAGCGCCTGCTTGTCGTCGCCCAATTCCATCCACACCGCCGCCAGTTGGCGCCAGTACAGCGCCTTGTCGGGGAAACGCCGGATAATCGCGTCCAGCAGTTCGCGCGCGCGGCGCCAGCGTTGCAACCGCAGGTTCAACCCGGAAACCAGCGCGTAATGCGCCTCCGCAGGCGACGGGTGCCCGCGCAGGCCCCGCTCGGCCCATTCCAGCGCCTCGGCGTCGCGTTCAAGATAATGCAGCGCCGAGGCCATTGAAAAATAACTCTCCGGCGGCGGTTTGGCGCCGCCATCAAACAGCGGCTCAAGCAGCGCAAGCGCGTCGGCGGCGCGGTCCAGCGCGAGGTACATCTGCGCGGTGTTGTAGCGCAACTGCCCGGCGAACGCTTCCGGCAGGCCGTCGGCGGCGAGCGCCGCCTCAAAATGCGACGCCGCCTTGCGGTAATCGCCGCGCGCCGACGCGATGGCGCCGAGCTGCTGCTTAACCACCGCGCGTTCGTACGGGTTCAGCGAACCGCGCGCCGCCAG
>RKSI01000075.1 GCA_007570905.1 Gammaproteobacteria bacterium | reverse complement strand
ACATCAGCCGCCTCGAAGACCTGTTCGCAAACAACATCGCGGCCATGCTTGAAAAGGGCATCCACGCAAAAGACCACCTCATCGCGCTGAACGGCGACAACGCATAGCTCCGTCACGCCCCGGCAGAGCTTAGAGCGGCTTGCCCGATTCAGGAATACCTGCACAAAAGGTGTCTTTTGTAACGATATGCCCTCAATACATATACGAAAAGGCGTTTTTGTATATGTATCGCCTTGACAGGTATATGAAACAGCGTTTTTGTATATGTATTCTCGGCGTATTGAACATAATCTCCCCGAAAAGTAGAATTACCACTCCATGAAAACGACATTCATCAGGCCCCAGGCCGCCGAGTTGGCGCGGCGGGTCGGGGAGCCGCGCTGGTTCATTCATTTTGTGTCGGGCGCGCGGCAGGTGGGCAAGACGACGCTTGTGCGGCAGGTGGCCGAGCGCGGCAAGTTGCCTTTCCACTTTGCCAGCGCCGATGATCCGGCGATTGACGCCGGCAAGATGTGGATCAGGCTGCAATGGGCGCAGGCGCGGCGCCTGGCGGGCGCTTCCGGGCATAAAGGCGCGCTGCTGATACTGGACGAGATACAGAAAATCCCGCGCTGGACGACAACGGTGAAAAGTCTGTGGGACGCCGACACGCGCTACCGCAGGCCGGTGAAAGTGGTGCTGATTGGTTCGGCGCCGTTGCTGGCGGCGCGCGGGTCGGTTGAAAGTCTTGACGAGCATCTGGAAAACCTGCACCTGCCGCACTGGAGTTTTGCCGAGATGCGCCGGGCTTTCGGCTGGAACCTGAAACAATATCTCTTTTACGGCGCCTATCCGGGCGCCGCGCACCTCATTCACGAACCGGCGCGCTGGGCGCGCCACATCAAGGAAGCCCTTATGGAAACCACCGTCGTCCGCGATGTGCTGCCGCTCGCCCGCGTCGGAAAACCGCTGCTGCTGCGGCGCGTGTCGCCGCCGCCGGCGAATGCGAGTTGTATTACTGGCGCCACGACCCCCGCCAGGTGGATTTTGTGCTGCACAAAAACAGCAGGCTCGCCGCCATTGAAGTTCGCGGCGGCAAAAAGCGCACCTCCATTTCCGGTCTGGGGGATTTTTCCACGATATTCCGCACCGCAAGAAGTTTGATTGTCGGCGACGGCGGCATTTCCGTTGAAAAGTTTCTGTCCACTCCGGTAACATGCTGGCTGAAAAGGCCGTAAAGACCAGAGACAGATGAAAAGCGCCGGACAAACGCCTCCATTCAACGAGGAATATCTTTCACAGATTCCTGCCTTGTGGCAACTTATCAACCTCGGCTACCAATACCTCACGCCGGAGCAGGCGCGTGCCGAGCGCAACCAGCGCGATTCCAATGTCCTGCTGGAGAACATCCTGCGCGGGCAACTCAAGAAAATCAACCGCATTCGGCACAAAGTCGGCGAGTATCTGTTCAGCGAGGAGAACATCCAGTCCGCCATTCAGAAGATAAAGAATGTCCGCTATGACGGCCTGCAAAAAACAAACGAGAAAATCTACGACCTGATGACCCTCGGCACCTCGCTGGAGCAGACGATAGACGGCGACTCCAAAAGCTTCACCCTGAACTATATTGACTGGAAAAACCCCGCCGCCAATGTGTTTCATCTGACGGCGGAATTTCCCGTTGAGCGCTCCCGCAGCACAGAGACCGCCAGGCCCGACATTGTGCTGTTTGTGAACGGCATTCCGCTGGTTGTCATCGAATGCAAGGCGCCTCATATTGATGTGGAGCAGGCGGTATCCCAAACCATCCGCAACCAGGGGGAGGAATACATCCCGCGGCTTTTTGTTTATGTGCAGATGGTGCTGGCCGTGAACCGGAGCAAGGCGAAATATGCGACGGCGGGCACTTCCCGGAAGTTCTGGAGCGTCTGGCGCGAGTCGGATGATTCCGACACCGCCGTCAGCGCCGGCATCAACGGAATGCTGTCCGATACGGACAAGGGCGCTCTTTTCTCCGGCAGTTTCGCTCCGGCGCGGCGGCATTTTGAAGAACTCGCAGAGCAGGGCCGGCGCATCACGGAACAGGACCGCTGTCTTCACAGTTTGTGCAGGCCGAAACGCCTGCTGGAGATGGTTCACGGTTTTGTCGTCTTTGAAAACAACATCAAAAAAATCGCCCGCTACCAGCAGTTCTTTCTGGTGCGCTCGGTGATGAAACGCATCAGAAAAACGGGCGAAAACGGCGCACGCAAGGGCGGCATTGTCTGGCACACGCAGGGTTCCGGCAAGTCCATCACGATGGTGATGCTGGTTCGCGCGCTGGCTCTGGCCCCGGAGTTGTCCGGCCCGCGGATTGTTCTGGTAACAGACCGCAAGGACCTGGACAGGCAACTGGGCAACACCTTCGCGGCCTGTGGCTTGGGCAAGAAGCGGGCGACATCCGGGCGCAACCTGATTAAGCACATCAGGGATGGCGCCGGCATCATCACCACGATCATCAACAAGTTCGACAAGGCGCTTTCCGCCGAAGAGCATGTGGATGACTCGCCGGACATCTTCGTTCTCGTGGATGAAAGCCACCGCACCCAGTTCGGTTCGCTGGCGGCGCGGATGCGGAAAATGCTGCCCAAAGCCTGTTACATCGGCTTTACCGGCACCCCGCTGCTGAAAAAGGACAAGAGCAGTTTTGCCCGGTTCGGGGGCTTGATTCAACCGTCCTACCCAATGCAGCAGGCGGTCGAGGACAAGGCGGTGGTTCCGCTGCTGTATGAGGGGCGTCATGTTGAGTTGAAACAGGACCGGAAAACCATAGACCTCTGGTTCGACCGCCATACCGAAGACCTGAACGACGAGCAGAAAGCGGATTTGAAGAAAAAATACTCGCGTGCCGAGATGTTGAACCGCGCCGACCGGGTTGTTTATATGCGCGCGTTTGATGTCAGCGCGCATTACCGCGAACACTGGCAGGGCACCGGATTCAAGGCGCAACTGGTGGCGCCAAACAAGGAGACCGCGCTGAAGTATCACGAATATCTCAACCAGTTGGGCGTCGTCTCATCGGAAGTTGTCATCTCGCCGCCGGATACGCGGGAAGGGAATGAGGATGTGGGCGCGGGGCCTGCAACCGCGGTCGGCCAGTTCTGGGAAAAAATGATGGCGCGGCATGGTTCCGAAGAACATTACAACCAGCAAATCATTGAACAATTCAAGGAAGAGAAAGATCCGGAAATCCTGATTGTCGTGGACAAACTCATCACGGGGTTTGATGCGCCCCGCAATACCGTGCTCTATCTGTGCCGCATATTGCGCGAGCACACGCTGCTCCAGGCGATTGCCCGCGTCAATCGCCTGTACGAGAAAAAGGAATACGGCTACATTGTTGACTATGCCAATGTACTGGAGGAACTGGACAAGGCGCTGAATAAATACGATGCGCTTGCCGGTTTCGATGAAAAGGACCTGAAAGGCATTCTGGCTTCCATTGGTGAAGAGGCGGCCAGGCTGGGGCAGCGTTACTCGGCTCTGTGGGATGTGTTCAAGGAGGTCAAGGGTGCGGACGACGAGGAAAGTTACGAGGTGCTGCTGGCCGACGAGAAACTGCGGGATGATTTTTACGAGCGTCTCACCGCATATCAAAAAACACTCGCCATCGCGCTTTCATCCGAAAAGTTCATCATGCGGATTGACGCGGATGAATTGCAGCGCCACAAGAGCGACCTTAAATTCTTCGAGAAACTGAGGAAGTCGGTGCGGATACGCTACGCCGAGGCGGTTGATTACCGCGACTATGAACCCCGAATCAAAAAGTTGCTGGACACGCACATTCAGGCAGACGAGATCACCCGGTTGAACGATGCCGTGAATATCTTTGACGAGAGCCGGTTCGGGAAGGTCAAGGAGGAGCGCGGCGTTTATGAAAGAAGAACCAAAGCGTCGAGGGCCGACTCCATCGCCTACGCGGTCAGGCGCAAGATTGATGAAAGCATGGACAAGGACCCGGCTTTCTACCGGAAGTTTTCCGAACTTGTCCAGCAGGCCATTGACGATTTCAGAAATCGGCGAATGGCGGGCGCCGAATATTTGAGGAAGATAACCGACATATGGAATCAGATGGAAAGCCGGCAGCGCGACGATGTGCCCGAGACGCTTCGCGGCAACGACGAGGCATGCGCCTATTTCGGCGAGATTAAATCCTGCCTGGATGCTCTTCAGATTGGCGACCGGCTTGACGACATCGCCGCAAAAACGGCGTGCGCCGTTCAGGATGCGATAACAAGCCACTGGAAGGTGGATTTCTGGAACGATATGGACGCGCGCAACTCAGTGGAAAACGAGATTGACGATTTCTTCTACGACGACTTGCAAGACAAACACGGCATTGACCTGTCACAGGACAAGATGAACGAGATGACCGCCCGGGTGATGAGGGTGGCCAGATTCCAGAGGCCCGGGTGATGCCGCAAACCAGGCGCACCATCCGCTACGGCGGCCAGTCCATCGCCTACCGCCTGACCCGGTCCAGAAGAAAGTCGCTGGAAATCGCGGTTCATCCGGACGGCGAGGTGGTTGTAAAGGCCCCGCTGGGAACTGACGAGAGCGTGGTGGAACAGCGCGTCCACAAACGCGCGCGCTGGATAAGCCGCCAGATTCTCCACTTCGCGCAGTTTGAGCCGCGCACACCCGCACGGCGGTTCGTCGGCGGTGAAAGCCATCTGTACCTCGGAAGAAAGCACCGCCTGAAGATAACGCCGTCCGACACCGACGGCGTTTCATTGCAGCGCGGTTTTTTTAACATCACGGCGGCGGACAGCAGTCCGGAGCACATCGCGGCGCTGCTTGAAAAGTGGTACCGGCACAGGGCGAATGTTTATTTTCCGCAGGCGCTGGAAGAGTGCTGGCGGCCTTTCCGCAACAAGGGCGTGAGCAAACCCGTCCTGAAAATCCGCAGCATGAAAACCCGCTGGGGCAGTTTAAGCGGCAAAGGCGTGATGACGCTGAATCTGGAACTCATCAAGGCGCCTGGCGAGTGCATTGAATATGTCATAATTCACGAGTTGTGCCATCTGCTGCATCCCCACCACGGCAGTGCGTTTTACGACCTGCTTGAACTTTCCCTGCCCGACTGGGCAGAGAGAAAGCACAAACTGGAAATGACACTGTCCTGAACGGCACAGGCACGATGAGCAACTACCAAATCCGCACGATGACCGAAGACGAGGTCGGGCTTGCGATTGAGTGGGCCGCGCTGGAGGGGTGGAATCCCGGTCTCAACGATGCGGCGTGTTTTTACGCCGCCGACCCGGAAGGGTTTCTGGTCGGGCTGCTTGACGGCGAGCCGGTTGCGGCGATTTCGGCGGTTTGTTACGGCGACACCTTCGGGTTTCTCGGCCTGTATATCGTCAAGCCGCAGTATCGCGGGCGCGGTTTCGGCCTGCGGATATGGAAGGCCGCGATGGACAGGATGCGCGGACGCAACATCGGTGGCGGCCTTCCGGGCGGGACGGCGATGTGATTGAGTTGTCGGCAGTGCCGTTTTCCGAAGTCTGCAATTATGACCGCGCGTTTTTTCCCGATGTCAGGACGCGGTTTCTGAAAGCCTGGATCGCCCAGTCCGCAGGCGCGAGTCTCGGCGTGCGCGCGGACGGCAAACTCGCCGGTTACGGCGTGCTTCGCCCGTGCCGCGCCGGTTGCAAGATAGGCCCTCTGTTTGCCGACACGCCGGCGCTGGCGCAAACGCTGTTCGCGGCGCTCGCGGCGCGCGCGCCCGCAGGCGCGCAGGTTTTTCTTGATGTGCCTGAAACCAACCCGCAGGCCGTCGCGCTGGCGCGCAGCCGCCGGATGAAAGTCGTGTTTGAGACCGTGCGCATGTACACCGGCGCATTCCCCGAACTGCCGATGAACAAACTGTTCGGTGTCACCACTTTTGAGTTGGGCTGATTGCCTTCGCGCCTCGCCCGCGCCCCAACGCCTGCGCCAGACACCGGCGCCAACCGGCCCGTTGGCGCGCCACCCTCAACGCTGGCAGCGCGGACAATAAAAAGTTGAACGCTGCCCGAGCACAGATGAACGAATCACGCCGCCGCACGCAGGGCACGCTTCGCCGCCGCGCTGATAGACCGCGAGTGTCTGGCCGAAATAACCGGGCTGCCCGTCGTCCCTGACGAAATCGCGCAGTGTCGTGCCGCCCTTGCGGATGGCGCGTTGCAGCACCTGCCGGATTGCCGCCGCCAGCGCCTCGTAGCGCCGCCGCGACACGCGCCCGGCGTGGCGCGCCGGGTGGATGCCGGCGATAAACAGCGACTCGTTCGCATAAATGTTGCCGACGCCGGCGACGACGCGGCTGTCCATGATGAATTGCTTGACGGACGCGCTCCGCCCCCTTGATTGTTCGTAAAGATAGTCGCCGCCGAAGCCCTTGCCGAGCGGTTCCGGGCCGAGGCCGGCCAGCAGTTTGTGGCGCAGCACTTCGCCGCCGACCCACAGCACGGCGCCGAATTTGCGCGGGTCGCGATAGCGAAGAATCTTGCCGCCGCCGAACACGATGTCCAGATGGTCGTGCGAACCGGCGGCCTGGCCGCCGCCGGTGATGCGGAAACTGCCGGACATGCCGAGATGACACAGCAGGCAGCCGTCGTCGAGATAAAACAGCAGGTATTTGCCGCGCCGCGCAATCCTTGAAACACGCCGCCCGGCCAGTTTGCCGCGCAGACCGGGCGTTATGCGGTAACGCAGTCGGCGTTCGCGCACAATCACATCGGCCACGCGCAGCCCGCGCAGGCGCCGTTGCAGGCCGCGCCGCGTGGTTTCCACTTCGGGCAGTTCAGGCATCGCGCCCGCGCCCGCCCAGCCCGGCGCCGGAAACCATCGCCTTGTCTTGCTCTCCGCGTTCAGTCATCGCGCACGCTCGACCAGCCCCTCCACTTCCACCAGCAACTCTGGCCTGCACATCTCGCCCTGAAACAGCCGGAACGCAAAGCCTTCGCCAAGCCGCGCGCGCACCGCGTCCAGCAGTTTGCCTTCATCGGCGCGCGGGTTCAGATAGACTTTGCAGCGCGCAAGATCGCCGGCGCCGGCGCCGCGCAGCGCAGCCTCATCGCGCGCCGCCTCGACAATCAGCGCGTCAAGGTTGCGGACAATCTCGCCGAATTGCGCGGCGACATCGCCGGGGTGCGCCGACTCGTGGCCGACGATGGCGGCGGTGCCGGAGATGTGCAGTTGGCAGGTTTGCGGCCAGCGTTTCAGCGTAGCGCGGACAAACGCCGGCGGCGGGTCGCCGTAACGCGGCGGATAACGATACGCGCTGACTTGCCGCGGGTTCTCAACGCCGACCCCGCTCTCGCGCGCCGCCAGAAAATAAAAAACGCCGTCGCCGGCGCCGGTGCCGATGACGGTGGCGGCGCAATAGTTTGATTGCCGCTGCGACGGCCCGCCCGCCTGCCCGCGCGACGGCCCTTGCGACGGCCCGCCCGGCAACCCCTGCGACGACCACTCCGCAAGCGCCCGCGCACGCCCGTCGCAGAATTCACGGTAGCGCGCAGGCGCGCCGCCGCACAAGTGCGGCAGGTAATGCCAACTGCGAACCGGCGACATCCGGTGTTCGGTCAGCGTGTCGCCCAGCAGGCGGTACACCGCCAGCGTTTCCGCCGCCAGTTCGCCGCCGCCTGCCAGTCGTGCGTGGCCGAACAGCACCTCGTCGTTGCAGGCGTAATGCAGGGTTTGGTTGCGCCCGCGCCGCACCGGTTTGCGCGCATACCAGTTCTCGCGGCGGCGGTCGCCGTCGAGCGGCTTCAGGCCGGTCGCAACCGCGTCCTTGTCGTCTGCGCCGCCGCCGGGAAAGGCGATGCTCGCAAGACAATGTTCGCCGCCGCCGGGCGCGCCGTCTTCAAGCTGGATGCCGCAGGGCGCCGACATGACAACCGTTCGGGCCGCGCGCCGAATCAGGGGCAGGGGTTGGGGAGGTCTTCGTGAACCTGCTCGATGGCCTCGAGCACATCCGCGGACAATACAATGCGGTCGCTTTCAATGTCGCTTTTCAGTTGCTCCATCGTCGTCGCGCCGATGATGTTGCTGGTCACAAACGAGCGCGTATTCACATATCCCAGCGCCATCTGCGCCGGGTCCAGGCCGGCGCCGCGCGCAATCTCTACATAACGGCGGGTGGCCTCGACGCCGGCGTCGCCGGTGTAGCGGGTAAAGCCCTCAAACAGCGTCAGGCGCGCGTTCGCGGGCCTGGCGCCGTCCAGATATTTGCCGCTCAGCACGCCGAAGCCGAGCGGCGAATACGCCAGCAGCCCGCATTGCTCGCGGTGCGCGATTTCGGCCAGGCCGACTTCAAAGGTGCGGTTCAGCAAACTGTACGGATTCTGTATGCTGACGATGCGCGGCAACGCCGGTTTCCCCGCCGCGGGCCGCCCGGAAGCGGCCAGATACGCCATCGCGCCCCACGGCGTCTCGTTGGAAATGCCGATATAGCGCACCTTGCCGCGCGCAACGACATCGCCCAATGCCTCCAGCGTCTCGCTGATTGGCGTCGGCGGGTCGTCGTCCTCGTCTTCGTGCCGGTAACCGAGTTTGCCGAAGAAGTTGGTATTGCGCGCGGGCCAGTGCACCTGGTAGAGGTCAATGCAGTCGGTGCCAAGCCGCCGCAGGCTGCCTTCCAGCGCCCGCTCTATGTGGTCGCGCGTCAGTTCCGGGCCGCCGCGCAAATAACTCTGCATGCCGGGGCCGGACACCTTGCTCGCAAGTATCAGGCTGTCGCGGTTCTTGCGCCGCTTCATCCAGTTGCCGGTGTAAGTTTCGGTCAGCCCCTGCGTCTCCTCTTTCGGCGGCACCGGGTACATCTCGGCGGTGTCAATGAAATTAACGCCCTGCGCGACCGCAAAATCCAGTTGCTCGTGCGCCTCGCCCTCGGTGTTCTGCTCGCCCCAGGTCATCGTGCCGAGGCAGATAACGCTGACTTCAATGCCGGTGCCGCCGAGCGTCCGGTAGTTCATCGCGGGCCTTCCCGGCGGCCCGCCGCGCCCATTTTTTTACTCGTTGTTTTACTCGTTGTCTTGCCCATTGTTTGGCCCATTGTTTTGCAACCTGTTTTATACAAGAGTTTCATCAAGACATGCCGCCGCGCCGCGGCTGCCGCGCCGGGCGCCTGCGGCACCGGTCATTATACCGCAGCCCCGGCGAGGCGATTCGCCGCCCGTGCACGCTCGCGCCAACTGTGTTATCATACATATTCATCCAGCGGCGAGACCTTGCTTCCGAAAGAACTCAAAAAAACGCTTTTTGGTTTTTACCGGAACATCACGC
>RKSI01000076.1 GCA_007570905.1 Gammaproteobacteria bacterium | reverse complement strand
CAGCACACGATACTGCGGCGGACGGTCAAACTCCATCACAACGCGGGCGCCGCCCCCGACATCCGCCACCTCAAGCCTCTCCAGTTGCGCCTCCGCACCTGCAACCACCGGCAGCAGCAGCAAAAACAAACACCGGCGCATGTCGTTTCCTCAGCCGCGCCGGAAGGCTTGCAGTGCGGCGGTCAGTGCGTGGCCGTCTTCAGAGTGCAGCGATGCGCGGCGTCCATCGCCAGCGTGCGCCAGGGTCACGCGCAGCGCAGGCGGCGGCAGGCGGCGGCCCGCGCGTTCCGGCCATTCCACCAGGCACACAGCCTCGTCGTCGAAGTAATCCCGAATCCCGATCCACTCCACTTCGCCGCTGTCGGCAATCCGGTAAAAATCGAAGTGGTGCACCGGAAAGCGCGCGGTGGAATAACTCTCAAGCAGCGTGTAACTGGGGCTTTTGACGCGGCCCCGGTAGCCCAGCGCACGAATGAAGCCGCGGCACAATGTCGTCTTGCCCGCGCCCAAATCGCCCTGCAGCCAGATGGACGACGCCGCGCGCGCACCCGGCGCAAGACAGGCCCCAAGACGCTCCATCGCATCGGCGCTCTCAATGAACAATGTCGCCTTAGACACTGCCTGCCAGAACTGCGCGGCGTTCACGGATTGACGGCCTCGCGTATTTGCGCCAGCAAATCGGTCGCAATCAGGCCGCGCGGCGCCTTGCCGCCGGCGCGGTCGCCCGCCTGCGCGTGCACGCAAACGCCCAGCACCGCCGCCTGTTCAGGCGCGAGGCCCTGCCCCAGCAGGGCGCCGATGACGCCGCTCAACACATCGCCCATGCCGGCGCTGGACATGCCGGCGTGACCGCCCTCGCAAACCACAGTCGCGGTGGGCGAACAAACCACGCTGCCGGCCCCTTTCAGCACGCAAACGCCGCCGTATTTCCGTTGCAACGACCGGGCCGCGGCAAAACGATCCGCCTGCACATCGCGCGCCGCGACGCCAAGCAGCGCGGCGGCCTCGCCCGGATGGGGCGTCAGCACCCAGCGCGCGGACAGCGCCGGCTCGGCGGCCAGCAGGCGCAGCGCGTCGGCATCCACGACCGCCGGACGCGGCGCCTCGATGACCGTGTCCAGCATCATGCGCGCCCATTCGTCGCGCCCCAGACCCGGCCCGGCGACGATGACATCGGCCTTGCCAATCAACTCGCGCAGCGCGCGCGGCTCCTCTACGCCGCACGGCATCAGCACCGGGCATGCGGCGGCCATCGCCGGCGCGTGCGCCTCGCGGGTTGCGACGCTGACAAGCCCGGCCCCGGCGCGCATCGCCGCCTCGCCGGCCAGCAGCGCCGCGCCCATCATGCCGGCGTTGCCGCCGACGACCAGCAGATGGCCGAACCGCCCCTTGTGCGTGTCGCCGCGCCGCGCCGCCAGCCAGCGGCGGACTTCGCGCCAGGACGCCAGATGCGCGCAGGGCGCGACCTCCGCCGCCAACGCCGAATCGGTCTGCAAATCCGAAAACACAATCTCGCCGCCGTGCTCCGTGCCGGCGGCGGTGTACAACCCGCGCTTGCGCGCGATGAAACTCACCGTCAGGTCGGCGCGCACCGCGACCGGCAGCGCCGCGCCGGTGTCGGCGTCCAGCCCGGACGGCACATCCATCGCCAGCACCGGAACGCGGCGGCGGTTGATGTCCTCTATCATCCCGGCCATCGCCGCCGAAAGCGCCTTGTTCAGGCCGCTGCCGAAAATCGCATCCACGATGAGGTCGCCGTCCGGCACACGGCCCGCATCGGCTACAACGCCGCCGGCGGCGCGGTATTCCTCAAACGCGCGCGCCGCATCGCCGCCCGGACGTACATCGCCGCCGGCCCGCGCCACGCGCACGCGGCGCCCGGCGGCCAGCAGCAGTTGGCCGAGCATACAGCCGTCGCCGCCGTTGTTGCCGCGCCCCGCGACAATCACGATGTCGCGCGCGCCGGGCCAGCGCGCGATGAGGTGCTCAAAGCAGGCGTGCGCGGCTCGGCGCATCAGTTCAAAACCCGCGACCGGCGTTTTCTCAATCAGCAGCCGGTCCATCCGCCTGCTCTGCGCGGCGGTGTAAAGGGGGCGCAACGCCGCCTGCGCGGCGCCATTCAGGGTGTCGTTCGGGGCGGTGTTCGGGGCGCTTTTCATGAGGCGGCTCATGAGACGGCGCGGCGCGGCGGCGCCAGGTGTGTTTGCAGCCACATCTCCAGCAGCGCGCAATGCCACAACTTGTTGCCGCGTATCGGCGTCAGGTTTTGATTGCCGCCGCCCGCCAGCAGGCGGTCAATGTAGTCGCGCCGGAACAGGCCGCGCTCGCGGCAGGCGCGCGAAGCCAGCGTGTCGGCCATCATCTGCCGGAACCGCCCCTGCACGAACTTCAGCGCAGGCACCGGAAAATAACCCTTCTCGCGGTGAATAATCTCCGCCGGCAGAAGGTCTTGCGCGATTTTCTTCAGGATGTGTTTGCCGCCGTTGGCGAGTTTCAGTTCGGGCGGCATCCGCATCGCCGTCTCGACCAGGCGGTAATCCAGGAAAGGCACCCTCGCCTCGACGCTCCACGCCATCGTCATGTTGTCCACGCGCTTGACCGGGTCATCGACAATCAGCCGCGTCACATCCATCCGCAGCACCGCGTCCATGAAGGTGTCGGCGCCCCCCTCGTGCAAAAACGCCTCTACCAGCGGCGAGGTCACGTCGGGCATATACAGTTGCTGCGCCACCGTGCGCCGGTATTCGTCGTGGGCGCGGTCGAAATAATGCCGCCGAAAGCGCTCCAGCCAACTGCCGCGCTCGTCGTCCATCCGCGGATACCAGAAATAGCCCGCGAACACCTCGTCCGCGCCCTGCCCGCTCTGCACGACCTTGATGTCCCTGGCGACGCGCTCGGCCAGCAGATAAAACGCGGCGCAATCCTGGCCCGGCATCGGCTCGGCCATCTGCTCAATCACCCCCGGCAGGCAATCGTACAAATGCCGGTCGGAAACCCGGAAGCGGTGGTGGCGGGTGCCGAAATGCGCGGCGACGCGGTCGGAATAACGAAACTCGTCGCCGCGCTCGCGGCCCTTGTGCTCGAAGCCGATGGTGTAGGTGCGGATGTCGCGGGCGCCGGTCTCGGCCAGCAGCGCCACCAGCAGGCTGGAATCCAGGCCGCCGGAAAGCAGCACGCCGACCGGCACATCGGCAATCCGGAAGCGCGTTTCTATGGCGCGTTTCAACTCGGCGCGGATGCGCTCCGTCCATTGCGCCTCGCCGGTGTCGCGCGGCTCGCGCTGCGCCGCGAGGCTCCAGTAGCGCCGCTTTGACAAGCCATTGTGCGGGCCGCCGTCCGGGCGCACGCGCAGCGTGTGCGCCGGCGCCAGTTTGCGCACGCCCTTCAGCAGCGTTCGCGGCGCCGGCACCACCGCGTGCAGCGTCAGATGACGGTGCAGCGCGACCGGGTCGAGCGCGGTGTCCACGCCGCCCGCCGCCAGCAGCGCCTGCGGATTGGAGGCAAAGCGAAAGCGGCGCGCGTCGCGGGTGTAATACAGCGGCTTGATGCCGAGGCGGTCGCGCGCCAGAAACAATTCGCGCGCGCGCTCGTCCCACACCGCGAACGCGAAAATGCCGTCAAGACGCCGCACGCAGTCGCCGCCCCAGCGGTGGTAGGCCTTCAATATCACCTCGCTGTCGCTGGCGCTGAAGAAACGGCAGCCGTGCGCCGACAACTCCGCCTTCAGTTCGCGGTAGTTGTAGATAACGCCGTTGAATACCAGCGTCAGCCCCAGTTCCGCGTCCGCCATCGGCTGCCCGCCCGCCGCCGACAGGTCGATGATCGCAAGCCGCGCGTGCGCGAGGCCGAGCGCGCCGTTGACGGCGACATCGCAACTGTCGGGACCGCGGCGGCGCAGCGGCGCCAGCATCCGCCGCAGCGCCGCCTCGTTCACCGGCGCGCCGTCAAAACGCAGTTCGCCCGCAATGCCGCACATCAGCGGCCCCGGCCGGCGAACAGCCCCGCTGCGGCGCGCTTTGTCACGGAATCCATCGCGCGGCCTTTCAATCCGGCCCGGCTTGCAGTAGGATAGTCACAAGTTTTTCCCCACACTGGCCATGATTCAAGCAATCAAAAGGAGGGCGCATATGAATCCACTGAGCTCGGTCACCGGCACCATAGTCGCCGGTTTTATTCTGGCAATCATCATCAGCATCGTTCTTTGAGCGGGAGGGTTTTGCAATGGAAATGAACACAATATCCCTTGTCGTCTGGCTGCATGTATTCGTCGGCGTCATCTGGATTGGCCTGCTGTATTACTTCAACTTCGTGCAGGTGCCGGCGGTCGCCGAAGCCGCCGCCGACGAGGGCGGGCCGGGGCCTGCGGCCATCAACCGCTATGTCGCGCCGCGCGCGCTGGCGTGGTTCCGCTATGCGGCGCTGCTCACCTGGCTGACCGGCGCCGCCGCGCTGGAAAGCAAGTGGGGCGGCATCGCCGGCGCCTTCATGCTGAACGACGGCGTCGAGATTATCGGCATCGGCGCGTGGCTCGGCACCATCATGCTGTTCAATGTGTGGGGGCTGATCTGGCCGAACCAGAAGAAAATACTCGGTCTCGGCGGCGCCGAGGCGAGCGACGAGGAAAAGGCCAGGGCCAAAAAGATCGCGCTGATGGCGTCGCGCACCAACACGCTGCTGTCCATCCCGATGCTGATGTGCATGGTCGGCGCGGGACACGGCCTGCCGTTCTGAGTCCGGCGCGGCGTCGGCGCGGCGGGTCGCAACAGGCCGCCGCGCCGGCGGCGCGCCCGCGAAGAAAACCGCCCGTGCACCCTGTGCACCTTGTCCCTTGTGCAGTAGAGGGGGGCGGATGAAGTGTCTTGGCGGGGAACCGGGATGACAGGCTCTCGCCCCGCCCGGTTCCGGTAAGGTGGGCTGGTTCGGCGTCAGGAGAGATTCAACT
>RKSI01000180.1 GCA_007570905.1 Gammaproteobacteria bacterium | reverse complement strand
GCGGGGAAGAGCGCGGGTTTGGCGCGGCGGGGAAGAGCAGCGGGTTTGGCGCGGCGGTGAGTGAACGCGATGGTGAATGACAGTGACAAAGTGCTCGGGTTTGATTACGGGCTGGCGCGCATCGGCGTCGCCGTCGGCGATGTGCAGACGCGGATTGTGCAGCCGCTGACGACGCTGGCGTGCGGCAAGGGCGGCCCCGAATGGCGGCGCATTGAGGCGCTGCTGCAAACCTGGCTGCCGTGCCGCGTGGTCGTCGGCAAGCCGGGCGACGCCTCGCCGCCGGAATTGCTGCACGCGCTGAACCGCTTTGTGTCGGGCCTGCGCCGGCGCTTTGACGGGCCGGTGGAAACGGCGGACGAGGCGTGGACATCCGACGACGCCTACCGCCTGCTGAAACAGCGCCGCATCTCCGGCGGCGCCAGGATACGCAAGGAAGAGATTGACAAAACCGCCGCCGCGCTGATATTGGAGAACTGGCTGTCGCAAATTGAGGCGGCGGACGGCGCAACATAAGGACGAACCGATGAACGACATACGACCGGAGGCGCTGATAGAGCGGATGGCGCAAGACTTGCGGGCGTTGCTCGCCGAACGCGGCCTGGACGACCCGGTGATTGCCGGCGTGCACACCGGCGGCGTCTGGGTCGCCGAACGCCTGCACCGCCTGCTCGGCGCGCGCGAGCCGCTCAGCACGCTGGACATCAACTTTTACCGCGACGATTTCAGCCGCATCGGGCTGTATCCGCGCGTCAAGCCGTCGGCGATACACACCGACCTGGCCGACCGGCACATCATACTGGTGGACGATGTGCTGCACACCGGGCGCACCGTCTGCGCCGCGCTGAACGAACTGCTGGACTATGGCCGCGCCGCTTCGGTGGTGCTGGCGGTGCTGATAGACCGCGGCGGGCGCGAAATGCCGGTGTGCGCCGATGTCTGCGGCGCCGCCGTAACATTGCAGCCGGGCCGCCAAATCAAGTTGCGCGGCCCCGACCCGCTGCGAATAGAAACGCTGTCGCCTTAGTAGAAGACGGCGCGGCGGCGCGAAAGCGCTCAGCCGGAAACGCGGCTGGCGTTGAACATCATGCCGTCTGCACAGGACACGGCGGCGGCGCGAAAGCGCTCAGCCGAAGACGGCGCGGGCGTTGAAGACCGGGCCGTCCACGCAGACCCGTTTCATTGCGATGCCGCCGTTGTCGTCGCGGACGGCGACGCTGCATCCGGCGCAGCCGCCGACTCCGCAGGCCATGGTTTCTTCCAGCGCGACCTGGCACGGCAGGCTGAATTGCGCGGCGATGCGCGCGATGTCTTGCAGCATCGGCGCCGGGCCGCAGGCGAACATTGCCGTCGCCGCCAGTTGTTCGGGCGGCGCCGCGTCCAGCCATTGCCGCGCAAGGCCGCCGACATGCCCGCGGTAACAGCCCGCAAAGCCGCGTCCGCTGGCAAGCCGCGCCGCGATGCCGCGGCGTTCCAGCGCCGCCATCGTCGCGCGGGTCCCGTTTGCGACGCCTGCGAACGGCAATGACGAATCAGTCACATCAAAAGGAAACGGAATCTCCGAACCCATCAGCACCAGCGGCGTGTAGTTGGCCGCGGCGTCTTCGCGCGCGCGCGCCGCGAGGAACAGAATGGGCGGGATGCCGACGCCGCCGCCGACCAGCAGCAGATTGGGGCGTTCGGGCGACGGCGCGAACGCATTGCCAATCGGGCCGAGGCTGTCCAGTTCATCACCGGCGCGGCACGCGGCGAGACGGCGGCTGCCCTCGCCGACGACTTTGTAGAGCATTTCCACTTCGCCGCCGGCGGCGTCGGCGGACAAGATGGAATACGGGCGGCGCAGCGGCAGGTCGGCGGCGCAGCGCAGGTGGATAAACTGGCCGGGCGCGGCGGCGGCGGCGCAGCGCGGCGCGTGCAGTTTCAGCACATATTGCCCGGCGTCAAACGCCTGCTGGCCGACAACGCGCGCGCGCTCGGCAAAAATCGCGGCGGTGTTCTTGCGCCGGTTCATCTGCAATGCAACCGCACAAACCGCCCGGCATGACGCCGCCCGACGATTGCACCTTCGGCAAACATCAAGGCAATGCTCTCATTCAGGCTCATGAACAACGCGGCCCTGGTACAGCGTGCGGTGGACGCGGCCTGTCAGCGTGGCGCCGAGGAACGGGGTGTTTTTGCCGCTGCTGTGCAGGGTTTCCGGGGTCGCCCGCCATTGCGCGGCGGGGTTGAACAGGCAGATGTCGGCGGCGGCGCCTTCGCGCAGTTGGCCGGCATTGCCTGGCAGCAGCGCGCCGGGGCGCGATGTTATCAGCGCCAGCGCGCCGGCCATGCCGAAGCCGTCTGCGGCGAGGCCGAGCACCAGCGGCAGCAGCGTTTCCAGCGCCGAGACGCCCGGTTCGGTGGACGGGAACGGCGCCAGTTTTGCGTTGATGTCGTGCGGCTGGTGGTCGGAACAAACCGCGTCTATCACGCCGCCGCGCAGCCCTTCGCGCAACGCCGCGCGGTCTTCCTCGCCGCGCAGCGGCGGCATCACGCGGCAGTCGGGGTTGAAGTCGCTGATGTCGTGTTCGCTCAGAAACAACTGGTGCGCGGCGACATCGGCGGACACCGGCAGGCCGCGCGCGCGCGCGTCGGCCAGCAACTCCACCGAACGCGCGCACGACAGCCGGCAGAAATGCACGCGCGCGCCGGTGTCTTCGGCCAGCGCAAGGCACTGCCCAAGCGCCGCAATCTCGGCGGACGCCGGAATGCCGGCCAGCCCCAGCCGCGTCGCCACCGCGCCTTCGTGGGCGCAGCCGCCGGCGGCGAGCGCGCCGTCGCAGGCGTGCAGAAACAGCGGCATCTCCAGCCCCGCCGCGTATTCCATCGCGCGGCGCAGCACGCGCAGGTCGGCGAACGGGTTCAGGTCGTTGCCGAGCGCGACGCAGCCGGCGTCTTGCAGCGCCGACATCTCGCTCAGTTCCTCGCCGGCGAGGCCGCGGCTCAGCGCGCCGACTATCAGCACGCGGCAAAAGTTCGCGGCGGCGGCGCGCTGTTCAATCAATTCAACGGTGGCCGGCGAATCCACCGCCGGGCGCGTGCACGGCGTGCAGCACAGCGTGGTAACGCCGGCGGCGGCTGCGGCGCGGGTCTCCGAGAACACCGTGCCCTTGTATTCCAGCCCCGGCTCGCGCAGCGACACGGCCAAATCCACAAAGCCCGGCGCCGCGACGAGGCCGGCGGCTTCAATAATCTGGTGCGCCTCAAACCCCGGCGGCGCGGCGCCGACGGCGCGGATGACGCCGTCTTCAACGGCGATGTCGCCGTCGCGCCCGTCGCCGCCGTCGGCGGGGTTCAGTATCTGCGCGCCGCGTATCAGGATGTTCATCGGCGGCGCTCGCAGGCGGCGCCCGGCCCGGATTTACGCTGCGTGCGTCCGCCACCGGCAAGGTTCGGCGCCCGCGCGCCGCGTGCGATGCGGTTCATTTTGCGCGTCCGCTGATTTGGGCGCTGACGGTCAGCGACATCACGGCCATGCGAACAGCGATGCCGAAGGCGACCTGGCGCAGAATGACCGAGCGGGCGCCGTCTGCGACCAGCGAACTGATTTCCACGCCGCGGTTAATCGGCCCCGGATGCATCACGATGGCGGCGGGGTCGGCCAGCGCGAGGCGCGCCGAAGTGAGGCCGTAGCGCCGGTAGTATTCGCCCTCGCTCGGCAGAAAGCCGCCGCGCATCCGCTCGCGCTGCAAGCGCAGAATGATGACGACATCGGCGCCGGCCAGCCCGTCCTCCATGCGGCTGAAAACGCGCGCGCCGAGTTGCTCGACGCCCGCCGGCATCAGCGTTTGCGGCCCTGTCAGGCGGATGTCGCGCGTGCCGAGCAGGTTCAGCGCGGCGATTTGCGACCGCGCCACGCGCGAATGCCGGATGTCGCCGACGATGGCGACGCGCAGCCCCTCAAAGTCCTTGCGGCAGCGGCGTATCGTGAACATGTCGAGCATCGCCTGCGTCGGGTGGGCGTGGCCGCCGTCGCCGGCGTTGACGACGGCGACACCGGCGCCGACATTGCGCGCGATAAACTGCGCGGCGCCGCTGTCGCCGTGGCGCACGATGAACATGTCCACATCCATCGCGCGCATGTTGCGCAGCGTGTCTATCAGCGACTCGCCCTTCTGCACCGCGGCGGTGTCCATGTCAAGGTTCAGCACATCCGCCGACAGGCGCTTGGCCGCCAGTTCAAATGTTGAGCGCGTGCGCGTGCTGGCCTCAAAGAACAGGTTGACGACGGTCTTGCCGCGCAGCAACGGCACCTTGCCCGCGGCGCGGTCGCCGGCGCCGGCGAACGATTCGGCGGTGTCGAGTATCTCGACAAGATGTTCGCGGGAAAGCCCCGCGATGGAAAGAAAATGACGCAACCGCCCGCGCTCGTCGAGTTGCAGGCGGGAAGGAGAAACAGCGTCCGGTCGAATAAGCGCAGCCACTAAAACGCCATTGTAAAACGCCGCCGCGCACCGCGTCAAGGGCGGCGGCGCGCGGTCAAATCAATCAGGACGCGCCGGGCGCCGGAATGCCGCAGGCGGCGATGATTTTTTTGGCGAGCGCCTTGAAGTCGTTGTAACAACCGGTAACCGCCGCCTGGTGCGCGCCGATTGCGCCATCAGCCGGTTTCAGCATAAACATCGGTTTTCGCGCCTCCTGCGCCATCGGCATCAGCGAGCGGTAATCCATAAGATATGCAAGGCAGTGTTCATCGTCCGTTGCGCCATTGCCGCCGCCGGTTTGCCGTTGTTCCAGAACATATTCCATGTAGGTGGATGGCGCTTTTCTTGCCCAGCGGTCGTAAGCCTGCACAGGCCTGGAAAGGTGCATCGGGTGGCGCATGATGACATAGCCCGCAGGCCGCATGTCCCCCGAAGGCAGTTCAATATCAAGGCCGCCGGGTTTTTTCCGGCGCCTCTCCCGCCAGCCTTT
>RKSI01000210.1 GCA_007570905.1 Gammaproteobacteria bacterium | reverse complement strand
AATTCGCGGTTCGCCTCGCTCATCAGTTTCACTTCGCTTACGGTCAGCGCGCCGTTGGCGCCGAGCAGGTCATAACCGGCGACCTCGGCGTGGACGACGCACAGGCGCGGCGGCTCGCCCGCCAGCACATCGGCGCTGGAATGTTCAAGGCCGTTTTTGTCCACGCCGCTCGCGGTCGTGGCGTTGCCCTGCGGGTCGAGGTCCACCAGCAGCACGCGCCGCCCGGCGGCGGCCAGCGACGCGGCGAGGTTGACGCTGGTGGTGGTCTTGCCCACCCCGCCTTTCTGGTTGGCGATTGCGTAGGTTCTTGTCATGGCTGGATTTCAATGCTGACCAGCGACGCCGGCGACGCGGCGCCGGGGATTTTCAGCGGTCTGGAACTGCACTTTATATCGCATTTTGCCCGATTGTGTTGCATCGCCCGAAATTCCGCCGCCGGCACGCGGCCTTTCAGCGCCAGCCACAGCGCGCCGGGGCGCCCCAGGTGGCGGGTGGCGGCGGTGAAGGCGGGCAGCGCGGCGAAGGCGCGGGATATGATGGTGTCGAAGGCGGCGTCCGGCGTCCAGGTCTCGGCGCGGTGGCGCACGACGGTGACATTGTCGAGCGCGAGGCTGATGCGGCAGTGTTCCAGAAAGCGGGTTTTCTTGCCGTTGCCGTCGAGCAGCGTGTAGCGGCGTTCGGGCGCCAGCACCGCCAGCACGATGCCGGGAATGCCGGCGCCGCTGCCGACATCGAGGATGTCGCGCCCGCGCAGGTGCGGCGCCGCCGCCGCGCTGTTCAGCACCAGGCGCGGAATCATGTCGCGCAGTTTTGTGACGGCGGTGAGGTTGCAGGCACGGTTCCATTGTTGCAGCAGGTGCAGCCACTCCAGCAGCGTCTCGATTTGCGCGTCGCCGGCCGGCAGGCCGAGTTCGGCCAGGCCCCGGCGCAATGACGCCGCCGCATCCACCGCTTCAGCGCGTCGCCGACGCGCGGCCCAGGTCTTCCAGCAGCCGCGCCATTTTGCCGAACGCCTGTTTCTGCCCGTCCAGGCGGTGGCGCTTTTGCAGGAAAGCGGCGTCGCTGTAACTAATCCAGACGACGCCGGCGGCGTCTTCCCACACCAGCAGTTTAAGCGGCAGGTCTATGGCGATGAGGCGGTTGGCGCGCATCAGCGGCGTGCCGCCTTCGGGGTTGCCGAACACCAGCAGCTTGGTCGGCGGCAGTTCAAGGCCAACTGTTCTGGCGTTGTCGGCGTGGTCGATGACGCCGAACACGCGAAAGCCCTGGTGTTCCAGCATGCGCTTTGCGCGTTCAACGGTGTCGGCGATGTTGTGGCGGCTTTTGACATGGTGCATGCCGTCGGAGACCGGGGATTTTGTCGTGTTGGTTTTGTTTGCGGTGTTCGCGGTGTTCGCGGTCGGCGCGCCTGCCACCGCCATGCCGGCTGCGGTGTTAGCCGTTGGCGCACCCGCCAGCGCGTCTGCCGGCGCCGCGCCCGCCGCCGCGTTGGCCGCCGCGTTGGCTGCGCCTGCGGTGTTTGCAGTGTTTGCCGCCGCCGCGCCGCAGCACAGCGCGAGGGCGGCCAGCCGCGCGGCGCGGCGCCGCGTTTCAGCCCGCCGCATGGCCTTTCAGGTAAATCTGCAGCGCCGACAGCGCCGCCGGCGTCATGCCCTGAATGCGCCCGGCCTGGCCGAGCGTGCGCGGGCGGAATTGCAGCAGTTTGCCGCGCAGTTCGGTGGACAGGCCCTTGACGCGGTCGTAATCAAAGTTGTCGGGAATGACCTGGCCGCGAAAGCGTTCCATGCGCGCAATCTCGTCGCGCTGGCGGTCGAGGTAGCCCGCGTATTTGGCCTGTATATCTATTTGCTCAATGACCTGTTCGTCGGTGACTGGGTCGGTGATGCCGGCGGCGCGGACGATGGCGGCATAGTCCAGTTCCGGGCGGCGCAGCAGTTCGTCGGCGCGCGTCGGGCGGCTCCATTCGGCGCCGTCTTCGCCGGGCGCGGACTGCGGCGGCGCCAGCGTTTCGCGCAGGCGTTGTTGTTCGCGTTCAAGCAGGTCGCGTTTGCGCGTGAACAGCCGCCAGCGCGCGTCATCCACAAGGCCGAGGTCGCGGCCCGCCGGCGTCAGGCGCAGATCGGCGTTGTCCTGGCGCAGCAGCAGGCGGTATTCGGCGCGGCTGGTGAACATCCGGTATGGTTCGTCGGCGCCGCGCGTGACGAGGTCGTCAATCAGCACGCCGATGTAGGCTTGTTCGCGGGTCGGGTGCCACGGTTGCTTGCCGTGCGCGAGGCGCGCCGCGTTGAGGCCGGCGATGAGGCCCTGCGCGGCGGCTTCCTCGTAGCCGGTGGTGCCGTTGATTTGCCCGGCGAAGAACAGGCGTTTCAGCGGGCGCGTTTCAAGCCACGGGTGCAGGCCGCGCGGCTCGAAGTAGTCGTATTCAATGGCGTAGCCCGGGCGCGTGATGTGCGCGTTTTCAAAGCCGCGAATGGAGCGCACCATCTCAAGTTGCGTTTCAAACGGCAAACTGGTGGAGATGCCGTTGGGGTAGAGTTCGGCGGTTTGCAGCCCTTCGGGTTCAACGAAGATCTGGTGCTGTGTCTTGTCGGCGAAGCGCACGACCTTGTCTTCTATGGACGGGCAGTAGCGCGGGCCGGTGGATTCGATGGCGCCGTTGAACGCCGGCGAGCGGTGCAGCGCGGCGCGGATGATGTCATGCGTGCGCTCGTTGGTGCGCGTGATGTGGCAGGCGCGTTGTTCGGGGTGGCGGCTGCGGTCGCCGATGAACGAGAACACCGGGCGCGGCTCGTCGCCCGGCTGGGGTTCCATTTTCGTGAAGTCCACGCTGGCGCCGGCGATGCGCGGCGGCGTGCCGGTTTTAAGGCGCCCGACAGTGAACGGCATCTCGCGCAGTTTCGCGGCCAGTGCGTTGGACGGCGGGTCGCCCGCGCGCCCGCCCTGATGGCGGCTGTCGCCGATGTGAATCAGGCCGCCGAGAAAGGTGCCGGTGGTGAGCACCACGGCGCGCGCGCCGAACGCAAGCCCCGTTTGCGTGATGACGCCGCGCACGCATGCGTTTTCAATGACGAGGTCGGCGGCGGCCTGCTGGAAGATGTGCAGACGCGGCTGTTGTTCAACGGCGCGGCGCACGGCCATGCGGTAGAGCTGGCGGTCGGCCTGCGCGCGCGTCGCCCGCACCGCCGGCCCCTTGCGCGAGTTCAGCACGCGAAACTGAATGCCGGCGTCGTCGGCGGCCAGCGCCATGACACCGCCGAGCGCGTCAATCTCGCGCACCAGATGACTTTTCCCCAGCCCGCCAATCGCCGGATTGCAACTCATCTGCCCGATGGTCTCAATGTTGTGCGTCAGCAGCAGCGTCTCGGCGCCGGCCCGCGCCGCCGCCAGCGCGGCCTCGGTGCCGGCGTGCCCGCCGCCGATGATGATGACATCAAATGTGGAGGTGTAGTGCATCGGGGTATTTTACACCGGCGGGCACGGGGCGGGTTGAGGGGTCTTGCCGGGTTGGTCGGGTGAAGAGATTGCCGGGTCAGGCGGGTTGGTCGGGTGCCTCCTGTATTCCGGGTTGCTGTTTAATCAACTTGCACAGGCTTCATCAAATCAAATGCATCCTTGATGTTGAGTTGCAATTCCTCGAATGTTTTTCCCTGGCTGAAAACATCGGGGGCTTCGCGGAGCCTGCCGACATACCAGCCATCGTCCATCCAGTAATCCAGGGTAAATTCTTTTTTCATGGTGCCAGCCTCTTTTTTTGTTGGTGGTTGAGTGCGGCGGTGGCCGCCGCTGTGCCCGGCCCGCCAATCACCAGGTCGCGGTTGCCGGGATATTGTACAGCTGGGGGTTCCCCGCCAAATGCCGGATTAAACCAGTGCATGGGGGGTATTTTACACCGGCGGGAGCGGCGCGGTGTAAGGACTTTACAGTGGTTTTGCCCGGTTTGCTTTGTATTCATCCAACGCTTCTTCCGCAAACGCGTCCAGCCGCCCTGCTGCGGCGTCTTCTTGAATCTGTTTATCCCATGCATCGGCGTCGTACTGAACGAACCACTCCCGAAGTTGCTCCAGTTCGGGTGCGGAAAGTTGCATGATGGCGTTCTGAATTGATTCTACTTTTGTCATGCCTGTAATGATACCGGATATTTGCTTAACTCACCGGCACCGACTGTTTTTCGCAGTCATGGATATTAAGGAAGTCATCAAGCCCGCCCAATCGCTGGCATGGGGGTTTTTGATGGTTTGCATGCGTGGTTTCATTTGACATTTCCAAATAATTTTCGGCCAAACAGCTTGCTGGCAATTTTGTTTCCCTGTAACTCAACGCAGTGCTGTGGTGTATATTTGTGCTGTGTGTTAATCAGTTCATATTTAGGGAGATCTTCCACGACCTTCCTGATGAGTATTTTCTCAACGATTACGCTAGTCTTTTTTGTGATTTTAGGTGCTTCTATTCGACCAACCACAAGAACAGCTGTACTAACATCCTTTCTGCTTCCTATGCCAGACATAATTTTATACTTGTGAGAAGTTTTGCTTTTGTCACTCTTGGACAAATTGAAATAGCCCATTACTCTTTTCCGAACATTTTGGGCACAACCAATATACAGAGGAATAATATAATTTTTTCTGCTTGCTCCACACCGTTGCTTTGCAAAAATATAAATCCCAGGCTTTTCCGGCAAATATTTTTCGTCAGTCTGATACTTCAGTTTGATAATCCGCGGGTTTTTGCCGTGATCCCGGACCAGCGGAATCAATTTCTTACACCACTTTAGGCTGATATTCTTTTGTGCCATTTTAATTACTCCAGTTAATGAATGAAAAATTTGGTTTCCTGACCGCCCCTTCCTGGCTGACTCCTGTCCGCAGGCAACAGGGCATTCTTCTTCACAATCGCCGAAGGAATATTCGGGCTTTCCGGGTTGACCGATACTTTCCTGTCCAGAGGGTGAATAACCAGGTCCATGTCTTCCATCGGTAT
>RKSI01000108.1 GCA_007570905.1 Gammaproteobacteria bacterium | reverse complement strand
GGTGACGGCCAGCGTGTCCGACTCCGCGTCGCTTGCGAGGAAGAACAGGCGCTCGTTCGCCATGTTCAGTTCGCGCACGCGGTGTATCGTCTGCTCCAGTGTAACCGGGTAGCCGTTCATGTTGGTCGCAACCCATGCAATCCGGTGGTCCATCGCCGCCGGGATGTTGTCGAAGTCCACCAGCGTGCAGGCGCCGCCCAGCAGTTGTTCGGTGGCGCAGTTGTCCGCATAGTAGGCCAGCGTCGTGCGCGCGCCGGTCGTTACCGACACGCCGAGGTGGTCCAGAACGCCGTCGGCGCGGATGCCGGCGTAGGCGATGTGGGCGGTGCCCGCGCCGCGCGTCAGCGCCAGGTCAGGCAGGTTTTGCGCCTGCGGGTCGTTTTCGGCGGTCGCCCACGGGTTGGCGCCGATTCGCGCCTCAATCGAATCCGGCACGCCGTCGTTGTCCGAATCGCGCGCCGCATCCAGCGGCAGCATCACCGGCCCCAGCGTGTCAACAACGCGGTTCGGCGCGTCGTTCAGGCCGCGCGCTCGCGCGTCGTCGTGTATGGCCGGCCCCGATGCCGGCGGCTGGTAGGTAACATACACCGTTTGCGCGCTAACCGCTTCGGCAAGTTGCAGTTCAACGGAGCCGTTCGAGGCGTTGGTCTGCGTCGCCCTTCTGTAAAGCGCCGCGCTCACCGCAACCTCGTCGCCGTCCGGCGTCTGAAGGTTCACCGTGAAGCCCTGCAGCGACGACCTATCCGAACCGCCGGGAACCGAAATCGGCTCGTTGAAGGTCACCCACAAGCGGTCCTGGCCGTTGCCGTACGCCGCCTGGTCACCGGCAAATCTCGGCGGCACCGTGTCGGACACATCCGCCGACGCCGACAAACAGCCGCTGGCGGCGCCGTCTGTCCACGAGCAATCCTCCAGCATCCGGCTCGCCGCATCAACGCCGGCCGAGGCATCCAGAAACGCGACATAACCGCGCGCATTGGATGTCGGACGCTGGATCCCGTTGTAAGTCACCAGATACCTCGCTCCCATGCTCTCGGACTCAAACGCATCGGGCATCTCCATCACGCGAACCGGAGAGGAAAGCCCGGTCCCCACGTTCGCATCGCCGCCGGGCGCGGGCCGGATTTGCGTCGCCGCCCTGTCCGCGACGCGGTACAGCACAATCGCGGTGGACGTGCTCGCAATGGTGACCGGCTCGGTGAACTCCACCCGGTAGCGGATGTTAAACAGGCCGTCGTCGCTGCCGGGGTTGGCCTCTTGCGACGAAACCACGCCGAAGGCCGTCACCTCCGGCGCGCCGCTTTCCGGCACCGTGATGGTGAACGGCGTCGCCATCGTCGTCGGGTTTTGGCGCTGCGAATTGTCCACCACAAGCCCCGCCGGAATTGTGAAGCGGAACTGCTCGACGCCGACGGCGGATTCATGCCCGTCCAGCGTGCCGGACAAACTGGCGGTGAACATCAGTTGATTGTTCGTCAGGGTGACATCGGTCAGCCGCGCGCTTTCAACCGTCGCGTAGTCGGCGTCCGGATTCAGCAATTCGCCGTTCGCGTACTGGTCGAGGCCGCCTTGCAGATTCGCAATGCTTTCCGGCAGCAGCACCTCGTTGAATTCAACCGTGATGCTGATTTGCCCGGCGGTCGTGGTCGTGGTCGCCTGCGCCATCCTCACCACCGGCGGCGTTCTGTCGTCCACCGATGTAATGTCGCTGCGGTATTCAACGCTGAACGACCTGCCGTTGTCATCCTGCACATTGGTGTCGGCGGTGTCCATCACCACGAGGATGTAACGCTCCGGGCTGCCCGCGGGGCCTGCGTCCACATTGGTCAGCACCTCGTAGGTCTCGGCGTATTCGCCGCCTTCGGTAACTACCGAACCGGAAGCGTCGGTCATCACCGAACCGGCGGCGGTTGTCACAGTGAATGTGCGCCCGGCCAGGCTGTATGTGGCGCTGGTTTCCGCGCCAAGTTCGCCCATCACCCGCAGCAGCGAGAAAAGTTGGGTGCTGACGCCGCTCACCGTCTCGGTGAACTCAACCGTCCAGGTCATGTCCGCGTTGCGGTTCGCGCCTTCTCCCATCACCTCGCCGGATTGCCCGCCGGCGCTCCTCACCTGCGGCGCCGCGTTTTCATTCAGCGTGAACTCCACATTGCCGGCGGGGTTATCGTTGCCGTGCTCGTCTTGCACGGCGCCCTGCCCAAGCGTCAGCGTGAGTTGTTCGCCGCCGTCCGGCGACAGGCCGTTCAGCGGCGGCGGCCCGGCTGTGGTAACCACGACGGTCAATGTGCTGGCGTCAACGGAGGCTCTGACAACCTGCGCCCCGGTAATCCATTCCCGCTCGTTCTCCGGCGCGGTGGGCCGGACGCTGATTTTATTGACATCAGGCGTGCCGCCAAGCGCTTCGCTGAAACGCACGCTGAGGCTGGCGGTGGCCGTGGGGTTGGCGACAGATGTCATGCCGGTCTGCGCCACCGGGCCGACGGTGTCGGCGGCGCGCTGTGGCGGCCCTTCGTGCGGCAACGCTGTGGCAAGCGCCCTGCCGGCGCCAAGCCGCTCAACGATGTTCGCGCCGCTGTTGATTCGCAACCGGTACCAGACCGCGCCAACCTGCTGCACCAGCGTCGGCGCCGTTACGGTGTATCTGAGGAAATCGCTGTTGGCCACCGGCGTAACTGTCCCCACGGCGCCGGCCACCACAGTGCCGCTGCTGCAAAAGTCGGCTTCGGCAGCCACCCTGCAAACCGCAAAACTGCCGGCGTCCACGCCGTTGACCGGCTCGGAGAAATCCACGCTCCAGTCGGCGGTGTAGGTGTCGGCGCCCGGATTGAGCGCAATCGAGTCGGCGGTAATCTGCACGCCCGGCTGCGCCTCGTCGGCAAGGCTGAAGCGATGGGTCGCGCCGCCATAATTGACGCTGCCGCCCGCGGGAATGTCGGCAATCCGGTTGGCCGGGAAGGTGATGGCCATGTAGTCGGGCGCCGGTATCGTAACCGTGCCGTCAATGTTCACCGTCAGGCGCACTTCCGCGCCGCTGATGGAGGCGGCGGTAATCGAGAAGCCGGCGATGGCGTTTTCCAGAACACGCGCCCGGTTCACGCCGTTCTGCAGGGTTGTCAGGGAAGCGGTATTGGCCGCCGTGGTAACCGCGCCGACCAGGTCGGCAGCCGCGCCCACAAACGCCACATTTTCATTGAAGGTGTAGGTAATCTCGCCGTTGTCAGCCGACAAGACCGGCTCGCCCACCAGCACCGGCGCCGACAAATCCTGCAATGTAACGGCGCCGGTGGCGTCCGCAGGCGCCGTGCGTCCCGCCATCGGCACCGTTCTGAGGCTGCCGGGACCGGCAGCCGCGCGGATGTTGTTGCCGTCGGCCAGCGACACCGCGTAATACGCATCCTCGCCGACCGGTTCGGGGATGGTCAGCGCGAGGGTGTAAGTCCGGTCATCCACCCTGGTGACACTGTTCGGCGACAGGCCGCCGATGGCGGGCGATTCCACGCCCGCAAAACTGGCGGGAACACTGGATGAAGACAACTTGTAAATCCGGAAATCACCGGCCACCGAATCCGCCGCTGTTACCGGTTCGGTGAAGACCATAGTCCACCTGACCTGCGTCGCCGCGCCCGGCGTTTGCGCGGGCGTTGCGGCCAGACGCGCGCTTGCCAGGCGCGGCGCGGCGTTGTCGCTGAATGTGAAGGTGGCGGTGTTGCCGCCGGTCAGGTTGTTGGTGCCCCCGTCCCTGATGGCCGCGCGCCGGATGGTGATGGTTCCCTGTTCTCCGCCGACTGCGGACAGGCCGTTCAGCGGCGCGGCGCCCTGCCCTTCTATTGTCAGCACCAGCGTATTGCCGGACGGATTGACCGCCGTCACGCGAGCACCGGTAACCGACGGATGCGGGCTTGTCCCGTCGCCGACCGTGATGCTGAAATCGGCGGCAAAATCGGCCATGCCGCCGGTGTGGCCGACAGGCTCGTTGAATGTCAGCGTCAGCATCGTGTTGGTGTCGTCCAGTGCGGCGCCGATGAATTGAGGCGGGTCCATGTCTCTTGCCGCATCCTGCGCCGCGCTGAACACGGGCAGAACGGTGAGGCTCCTCGCATCGTCATCCGTCACAACCGCGCCGGTGTCAAGCCTGAGCGCATAACGGGCCGGGTCCAACTGGTTCACGACGCTGCTGGTCAGCCCGGTGACCGTGATTCTGTAACGGTCGTAGTGAACCTCGCCGCCCGCGGTGGTGACAAGCGGCGGAGAGAGAGTGGCGGTGGTCACCGTCATGTCGGCGGCCTTGTCGTATTCGGCGCCCGTGTATGCCGGCGTGCCCGCGTTCGGCTCCGCGCCCGTCGGCACGGCAAGCAGCGTGAAATCCTCTATGCCGACACCGCGCACGGTCTCGGTGAAGCGTATATCCCACGACAAGTCCGCGGTGATGCCGTCGGCTGCGATAGCGGCGCCGGTCGGCGTGAAGGCGTTGGGCCGGACTTGCGGCGCCGCCTGCTCCCTGACCCTGAAAAACCGCCGGATTTCTCCGGTGTTTGCGACGCCGCCGCTGGAGTCTGTCACGGCGCCCGGCGACAACACCAACTCAATCACTTCCTCGCCGTTCGGCGATGCTCCGTCCAGCGGCTGCGGGCCGCTCAGGTCAATCTGCGCCACCAACTGGTTGCCGCTCAGGGTGATTGGGCCTACCGATGCCCCGGTAACCCATTCGGTGCCCGTAGAAACACTGACTGCAAAAAGGTTTCTGCCGCCACTGGTTCCAAGCCTCTCGTTGAAAGTGATGACGGCCATGTTGTTTTCATCAAGCGTCAGGCCGTCAACGGGCGTTGCCGCCAGATCCACTTCCGGCGCCACATTGTCAATCGTCCGGTTCACTTCATACACCAGGCCGTCCGGCACTATCGGCGGCCCGGTGAAGGCGATTGCAGAATCTTCGCGCTCGGAAATCTGCGCGTCATCCCGCAGCCTTAAGCGGTAATAAGTCGTTTGGGTGGAAGGCCCGACTTCCGCATCCACC
>RKSI01000181.1 GCA_007570905.1 Gammaproteobacteria bacterium | reverse complement strand
TGACAAAAGGGCGAAGCCGGGGCGCGCGCAGCCGTCGTCCGGCGGCGACTGAGCGGCGCCGGCGTTTCATTGGATATGCGAACCCATTATTGCGGCGAGGTGGACGAGGCGCTCGTCGGGCGGCGCGTGGTTGTCTGCGGCTGGGCCAACCGCCGCCGCGACCACGGCGGCGTCATCTTCATTGACTTGCGCGACCGCGCCGGGTTGCTGCAAGTCGTCGCCGACCCGGAACGCCCGCAGGTGTTTGCGCTGGCCGAGCGCGTGCGCAACGAGTTCGTGCTGAAAGTCGCCGGACAGGTGCGCCTGCGCCCGGAAGAGACCGCCAACCCGGATCTCGCCACCGGGCAGGTCGAGGTTGTGTGCGAGGAGATGGAAGTGCTGAACGAGTCGGCGACGCCGCCGTTTCAGATGGACGAGGACGATGTTCATGAGGAGATTCGGCTGCGCTACCGCTATGTTGACCTGCGCAAGCCGCGGATGCTGTCGCGCCTGACGACGCGCGCCGCCGTCGCCCGCGCGCTGCGCGAATTTCTCGACGCCAACGGCTTTATCGAGACCGAGACGCCGATGCTGACGCGCGCCACGCCCGAAGGCGCGCGCGATTACCTGGTGCCGAGCCGCACGCAGCCGCATGCGTTCTTCGCGCTGCCGCAGTCGCCGCAGTTGTTCAAGCAGTTGCTGATGATGGGCGGCCTCGACCGCTACTACCAGATTACGCGGTGCTTCCGCGACGAAGACCTGCGCGCCGACCGCCAGCCGGAGTTCACGCAACTGGACATCGAGACCTCGTTCATGGACGAGGCCGGCATTACCGCGCTGATGGAGGAGATGCTGCGGCGGTTGTTCAGCAAAATACTCGGCGCCGAATTGCCCGACCCTTTTCCGCGCATCACCTGCGCCGAGGCGCTGGCGCGCTACGGCACCGACCGCCCCGATTTGCGTATTCCGCTGGAGTTGACCGAACTGACCGCGCTGATGGCCGGCGTTGAATTCAAGGTGTTCGCAGGCCCCGCCAACGACCCTGACGGGCGGGTCGCGGCGCTGCGCGTGCCGGGCGGCGCGCGCCTGACGCGCAAGGAGATTGACGACTACACCGGCTATGTCGGGCGCTACGGCGCCAAAGGGCTTGCCTGGATCAAGTGCGCGGAACCGGCGCGCGGGCGCGACGGATTGCAGTCGCCGATTCTGAAGTTTCTGCCCGACGATGTCATCGCCGGCCTGATGGAGAAGACCGGCGCCGCCGAAGGCGACCTGCTGTTCTTCGGCGCCGGGCGGCGCGGCATCGTCAACGATTCGCTGGCGGCGCTGCGCGTGCGCGTTGGCCTTGACCTCGGCATGGCGGCGGCGGGCTGGCGGCCCGTGTGGGTCGTGGATTTCCCGATGTTTGAGTGGGACCGGCGCGAGCGGCGCTGGCTGTCGCCGCATCACCCGTTCACGGCGCCGCGCAGCGACGACCCGGCGCAGTTGCTGAACGACCCGGGCGGCTGTTTGTCGCGCGCATATGATGTGGTTGTCAACGGCGTCGAGTTGGGCGGCGGCTCCATCCGCATTCACAAACGCGAAATGCAGCAGGCCGTTTTTGAGGTGCTGGGCATCACGCGGCGCGAGGCCGGGGAAAAGTTCGGGTTTTTCCTGCGCGCGCTGGAATACGGCTGCCCGCCGCACGGCGGCATCGCCTTCGGCTTTGACCGGATGGTGATGCTGATGACCGGCGGCGACTCCATCCGCGATGTGATGGCTTTCCCGAAAACGCAGACCGCCTCGTGCCCGCTGACCGGGGCGCCGTCGCCGGCGGCGCCGGCGCAGTTAGGCGAGTTGCACCTGAAACTCGACCGGCAAACCTGACATGGACGCAGGCAGCGCAGCGCCCGGCGCCGCTCCGGCGGTCACCGTGCTGATGCCGGTGTTCAACGGCGGGCGTTTCATCGGCGAGGCGGTGGAATCCATCCTCGGCCAGACTTTCACGGACTTCGAGTTGCTCGTCATAGACGACGGCTCTACCGACGACTCGCCGGCGGTGATCGAGGAATACGCGGAGCGCGACCGGCGCATCCGCGTTGTTTCCAGGGAGAACAGGGGGCTGGTCGCGACGCTGAACGAGGGCCTGGATCTGGCGCGCGGCGCCTACCTCGCGCGCATGGACTGCGACGACATCAGTTTTCCCGAACGCCTGCGACGGCAGTATGATTTCATGCGCGCCCACCCGCAATACATTCTGTGCGGCAGCAACTCCTTCATCGTCAACCGGCGTGGCCGCCTGGTCAAGAAGTGGGATGTTCCGATTCAGGAGCCGGACGATTTCCGCCGGTTCTGCTGCTTTTCGACGCCGTTCGTCCATTCCAGCGCGTTCCTGGACCTTGGCCGCCTGCGCGCCGGCGGTTTTCAATACGACGCGCGGTATTCATGCGCCGAAGACTTTGCGTTGTGGGGGCGCATCGCCAGGCGCCACGCCTGCGCCGTGCTCGACGACCACCTGGTGGCGTGGCGCGATCACCGCGGCGGCGTCTGCCGCAGCCGGCGCGACCGGCAGATGCTGGACATCGCCGACCTCGTCGAGAAAAACATCGCCGATGAATGGCCGGATGTCGCCGTCACCGGCGGCGTTTTCCTCAATTTGCTGCGGCGCGATGAGGAAAGCACCGCGGACATGGACGAGGCCGCGCGGCTGTCGAATGAATTGATTGCGCGGCTGGAACATCTGCCGGAGAAGTCGCGCGAGTCGGTGCGCTCGGCCCTTGCCGTTTTTCTGAACCGGGTGGTTGTCGAGATTGCCTATACCCGCGGACTTGACCGGGCGAGGTATTTCCACAGGCAACTGGCGTACAGCGGCAGGCTCGGATTGCGCTCCTGGTGCCTGATGATGTTCCCGCGCTGGTTCCCCGATGCGCTGGTGTTTCGACTGGAAAACATCGCCGAATTCCTGTTTCGGCAAGTGCCCGTCCTCCGGGGGGGGGGGTAGCCGCTATCAGGGCTTATAGGAAATAAACCCCTTGATTCTGCCGGCAATGGCCGCCGCGTAACGCAGCGCGCTTCTCGGCCTGAGCCGCAGCAATTCCGCGACCAGCCCCGCCATCGGGCGCAGCAGCGACAGCGTGGAATAATACAGCGCCCACCACGGCTTTGCAGGCCAGTGTTTCCTGAGCATCGCGCCGCGCCCGACGCCGTAGGCATAGTGCTTGCGCGCCCATTGCTTGAGCGGCGCCTTGCGGGCGTCCACATCCGGGTGGCGCACGCGCAAATCCGGGCTGTAAAGAACCTGTTTGTTTCGTTTCAGCAGTTGCAGCACCAGGTCGCTGTCTTCGCTGCCGCCGTATTTGGCGCCGACCCCAAGTTGTTCGTCAAGCAGCCCCACTTCCAGCATGTCCTTGCGCCGGACAATCATGGACGCCAGCAGGCAGCAATCAAAGTAGCGGAAGGTGACCGGCCTTTCCGTCGCGCCCATATACCTTGAATAAGGCCGCTTGCCGCCCTGCAGCGCCATCATGCCGCAGATGCAGGCGTGGCCGGGGTGGCGCCGGGTGAGTTCGTCGGCAATGGAAAGGCTGTCCTTCTCCAGCGTCGCGTCGTCATCCACAAACAGCAGGTAATCCCCCTGTGCGTTGCGCGCCGCGTGGTTGCGCGCCGCCGCGCCGCCCCTGCGCTCCATCGGCAGGTAGCGGTAACCGCCGCGGCGCGGCGGGGTGATTTCCTGCTTGGGCTGCGATTGATCCGCGATGACGGTTTCAAAAGGTTCCCGGTAGTCGAGGTCGTTGATTGAGGCGATGAGTTCGCCGACAATCGGGTAACGGTCGCAAGTGGGTATAATGATGGAGAACTTCATTGCGGGCGGAGTCGGGGTTGCAGAGTATAAACCCTTCGCCCCGCCCGCACCATACCGGAAGCGGCCGTTTCCGGGCGAAGACCGGAGAGGTGGCTGAGTGGTTGAAGGCGGCGGTCTTGAAAACCGTTGACCGTTTTGCGGTCCGGGGGTTCGAATCCCTCCCTCTCCGCCGCTCCCCGCGCCGCCGCCCGGCCCGCGCGGGCCGCGCGGTTGCATTGGCGCCGCGTTTTTTTGACAATAGCGCGATGCACAATTTTTTCCACCGGCGCCGGCGATGACGCGCCGCAAGCGCCCCGAATCCGTGCTGGTCCTGGTGTACGCGAAATCCGGCGAAGTGCTGCTGCTGCGGCGCAAAAAGCCCGCCTACTTCTGGCAGTCGGTGGCCGGCAGCCTCGAGTGGGGCGAGCAGCCGCTCCCCTGCGCGCTGCGCGAACTGCGCGAGGAGACCGGCCTGGCCGGAGCCGGCCTGACGGACTGCGACACCGTCAACCGCTACCTGCTGTACCCGCTGTGGCGCCACCGCTACGCGCCCGGCGTCATTGAAAACACCGAACATGTCTTCCGGCTGGAACTGGAGCGCCCGTGCGAGGTGCGCCTTGACGAACGCGAGCACGGCGAGTACCGGTGGCTCGACGCCGCGCGCGCCGCGGCGATGGTCGGTTCGCACACAAACCGGGCGGCGATAGAGCGCTGGGCCGGCCAACGGCGCGGCGGGGCGGGCGATGGCCGGGCATAGCAAGTGGGCGAACATACAGCACCGCAAGAAGGCGCAGGACGCCAAACGCGGCAAGTTGTTCACCAAACTGATACGCGAAATCACCGTCGCCGCGCGCCTCGGCGGCGGCGACCCCGCCGCCAACCCGCGCCTGCGCCTCGCCATTGACAAGGCCGTCGCCGCCAACATCGGCAAGGACAATGTGCGCCGCTCGATTCAGCGCGGCACCGGCGAGATTGAGGGCGCGGTCTATGAAAACATCACCTACGAGGGCTACGGCGCCGGCGGCGCCGCGGTGCTCGTCGAGTGCGCCACCGACAACCGCAACCGCACCGTCGCCGAAGTCCGCCACACCTTCGGGCGTCACGGCGGCAACCTCGGCACCGCCGGTTCCGTCGCGTGGTTGTTCGAGCAGAAGGGCGTGCTGTCGTGGCCGCCCGGCTGCGACGAGGACGCCATCATTGAAGCCGGCATCGAGGCCGGCGTCGAGGACGCCGAGTCGGACGCCGGCGGCCTGCGGCTGACGCTGGACCCGAAACGCCTGTTTGATGCGCGCGAGGCGTTGCAGCGCGTCGGCCTCGCGCCGCACGACAGCGGCGTCGAGATGACGCCCGCAAGTTTTGTGTCGCCGGCGCGCGGCGACGCCGACAAACTGCTGCGCCTGCTGGACGATCTCGACGCCCTCGACGATGTGCAAAATGTGTATTGCAACGCCGATTTCCCCGACGAATGCCTGTAACGCGCGGCGCGCCGCCCGTTCAGAAACCTTTGACACACGGCCATTTTCTGGATAACCGGGTTACAATCAGATTGGGACAATGGCCGCTTTGCAGGAAAAGTGGCAAATGGCCGGATTGCCCGCCGCCATTGATGGGCATGCGGCGGCGAGGCGGCGCCGCGCCGGACAAGACCATGGAGGTTGTAAAAATGCAGGAACACGAAACGCAAAAACAGAAACAAGGCGCGCGGGAATTTCCCGTGCCGCTGGCGAATGAAGTATCGGCAGTGTTGCTGGGGCCGCTGCTCGACAATCCGGACACCGCCCCGCAAGTCAGGGCGCACCTGGAGAATCTGCGGAAAGAGGCGGGATGCGAAATTGTCACCCCGCGAAACACCGCCGATGAAATGCACATTGCCGTGCCGGCTTTTTCCCGCTTTGACGAGTATTTCGGCGATGCCAGGAACCTGAACGAGGAGCAGATGGAAAAAATATCCGGCGGTCTCTTTGAAATCGTCGGCTCATTCGGCCTGTTGCTGGGTTTTGCCGCCGGCTACTCGGTCATTGGGGGGGTCAAAATCGCCACGGCGGGAACGCTCAGCGGCATCATCGGCGGCGTCGCCCTCGCCGGGCTTGCAGCCTCTCAGGTGACCATGTACTCCGCCATCGGCGTCGGCCTCGGCGTGGGCATCTCAAACCACATTGGCCAGGAAGGGGGCGGCGGCATCAAGCAAAACATCAACATCTGCACCTGACCGGCGGATGTTGTGAAGGCCGCGCCCCGCAAGGCGCGGCCTTTTGCTGTACGCCCGGCGGCGGCGGGTATAATGCGACTGCATATGTGGATGTCAGCCAACACGCCGGGCATCGCCCCGCAGCGCGCCGCGCGATGAAGCGCATACTCGGCATAGACCCCGGTTTTCGCCACACCGGTTATTCCGTCATTGAAAGCAATGGCCGCGCGCACCGTCACATCGCCGGCGGCGTCATCAATGTCTCGGCGCTGCCGCCGCACCAGCGGCTCGGCGCCATCTTCGACGGCGTGCTGGAAGTCATCGAGGCGCACCAGCCGCGCGAGACGGCGGTGGAGGAAGTCTTTATGGCGAAGAACGCCGCCAGCGCGCTGAAACTCGGCCAGGCGCGCGGCGCCGCGATTTGCGCGGCGGTCAAGGCCGGGCTGCCGGTGCACGAATACAGCGCGAAATTCATCAAGAAGGCGGTGACCGGAGGCGGCGCGGCGGACAAGCGCCAGGTGCAGTACATGGTCTGCCGCCTGCTCGGCATCGCCGAACGCGGGCGTTCCGACGAGTCGGACGCGCTGGCCGCGGCGCTGTGCCACGCCTTTGTGTCGCATATCCGGCGGCCTGCCGCCGGCCCGCGCGCCGCGGAGGCCGTGCAATGATCGCGCGCCTGTGCGGCACGCTGATCGCCAAAAGGCCGCCGCACCTGCTGATTGATGTCGGCGGCGTCGGCTACGAGTTGCAGGCGCCGATGTGCACCTTCTACGCGCTGCCCGAGGCCGGCGCCGAGGTGACGGTTCTGACGCACCTGCTGGTGCGCGACGACGCCCACATCCTCTACGCCTTCGCCGGCGAATACGACCGCGCGCTGTTCCGCGAAGTGCTGAAGGTCAGCGGCGTCGGCGCCAAGACCGCGCTGGCGATTTTGTCCGGCATGGAGCCTGGCGCGTTCCGCGAGTGCGTCGAGACCGGCGACGCCGAGGCGCTGTCGCGGCTGCCCGGCATTGGCCGCAAGACCGCCGAGCGCCTGATAGTCGAGATGAAAAACCGCTTTGACGACGAATTCTGGCAGGCCGCGGCGCGCGGCCCGTCGGCGCGCGGCGACGGCGTGCGCGACGCGCGCGAGGCGCTGGTGGCGCTGGGTTACCGGCCCGCCGACGCGAAGCGCATGGTCAAGGCCGTAGAGACCGCCGGCAGGGACACCGAGCAAATCATCCGCGACGCGCTGAAATCGGCCTGACGGCGCCGGCCAGCGCGCAGCCCGCCCTGCGGCGGGGCCGTCGGCACTGCCACAAGTCATTGAACGGATAACCGAATTGACAGGCAAAAGGGCGTGGTATAGATTGCGAATACAGCCCGCAGTGCGTTTGTCGGGGCGGTTGCGGGCAGCGGTAAGAAGGCGCGATGCGCGTGGTGTGCACGGTGTCAACCGCCAATCAGCGCGCCGGCGTTTCCGGCGCCGCTAATCCACGATGCAAGTGGAAGGAGGAAACATAAAATGGACATTCCGCTGTTCAATGAGGTCGCGGCGATTTATATCGGCCACGGCTTGACCAACCCGAATGCGGACCCGAAATTCAAGGCCGCCCTGGAAGAATATCTGCCCCGCCTCGAGAATGTGGATGTGGTGTACAAGCAAAACACCGCGGATGAATTGAATGTCGTGGTGCCGAGTTTTCCGCAGTATGACAGCGAATTGCAGCGCTTGACCGAGGATCAGATAGAAAAAATAACCGGCGGCGCCTTTGAAATCGTCGGTATCGTCGGCATCGTCGGCGGCCTCGGTGTCATGCTGATTGGCGCGAAAGGCGTCACCGCTATCGGCGCCGCCGGCTCGATTGCGACCGTCACGCTTTTTGGCACCACCATCGGAGTCAATGCAGCCGCCGTGGCGGCGGGCGCGACTGCCTGCGGCCTGGCCGCCGCCGCCGGCCTGGTGGCCATCGCGGGGGTCTCGGCTGCGGTCGGTCTCGGTATTGCCGCCGGCGGCTTCGCCGGCGGCGGGCCTGTCAACGTCGGACACGCCAGTTAGGCTGTCCGGCCTTCTTTTCAGGCGGGGGGCCGCGCCGCCTCCCGCCTGCCGCCGCCGGGCGCATCGCGCCGGGCGCATACCAGCCACTACAAGCATATAATAGGGGGCGATATGCCCCCGCCAGCCAACCCCCTGCTTGACGCCGGGCGCGTGGCCGAAGAGGTTCCCCTCGACGGCGAGATACGCCCGCGCCGGCTCGGCGATTACATCGGCCAGGCCGCGGTCAAGGAGCAGATGGGGATTTTCATCACCGCCGCGCGCGAACGCGGCGACGCGCTCGACCATCTGCTGATCTTCGGCCCGCCCGGCCTCGGCAAGACGACGCTGGCGCACATCGTCGCCAACGAGATGGACGTCGAACTGCGCCAGACCGCCGGGCCGATCCTCGAGAAGGCCGGCGACCTCGCGGCGATGCTGACCAACCTCGAGCCGCGCGATGTGCTGTTTATCGACGAGATACACCGGCTGCCGCCGGCGGTAGAGGAGATACTCTACCCGGCGATGGAGGACTTCCAACTCGACATCGTGCTCGGCGAGGGGCCTGCGGCGCGCTCAATCAAACTGGATTTGCCGCCGTTCACGCTGGTCGGCGCGACGACGCGCGCCGGCCTGCTGACATCGCCGCTGCGCGACCGTTTCGGCATCGTGCAGCGCCTTGAGTTTTACAGCACGCAGGAACTGGCCGCCATCGTCTCGCGCAGCGCCGGCATACTCGGCGTTGCGGCGGCGGACGACGGCGCGCTGGAGATTGCGCGCCGCTCGCGCGGCACGCCGCGCGTCGCCAACCGCCTGCTGCGGCGGGTGCGCGATTACGCGCAGGTCAAGGCCGACGGCGCCATCAGCCGCGAAGTCGCCGACCGCGCGCTCGACCTGCTCGAGGTGGACGCGCACGGCTTTGATGTGATGGACCGCAAACTGCTGCTGGCGCTGATTGAGAAATTCGGCGGCGGCCCGGTCGGCATCGACAGCCTCGCGGCGGCGGTCGGCGAGGAGCGCGGCACCATCGAGGATGTCATCGAGCCGTTCCTGATTCAGAGCGGCTTTCTGGCGCGCACCGCGCGCGGGCGCCTGGCGACGGCGGCGGCGTACCGGCACTTCGGGCTGGCGCCCGCCGGCGCGGGCCGCGCCGCCGCGCCGGACTTGTTGTCTTGAACGCCCCCCTTCGTCACTGCGTGCGTCACTGCGCCCGTCCATGCGCGCGGCGGCGCGCCTGTTGCGATATGCGTTAGAATTGCGGTTCAGGGGAGCACAGGATGGGATCCGATTTCAACTTTTTCTCGCTGGTCATCGAGGCGACCTTTGTCGTGCAGATGGTCATGCTGCTGCTGGTCGCCGCCTCGGTGATGAGCTGGACGCACATCATCGGCAAGTGGCGCGAATTCAAGCAGGTGCGGCGCCGCGCCGACGACTTTGAAGAGCGCTTCTGGTCGGGCGTGGACTTGTCGCAGTTGTACGCCGAACTGGAGGAGGGGCGGCAAAGCGGCATGGCGGCGATTTTTCAGAGCGGCTTCAAGGAATACGCGCGCCTGCACAAGCAGGGCGCGCTGTCGCCGGCGGCGATAGCCGACACCGCGGTGCGCTCGATGAAGGTGGCGCTGTCGCGCGAAGTGGACAGTCTCGGCAAGCATCTGAACTTTCTCGCCATCATCGGAGCGACATCGCCGTACATCGGCCTTTTCGGCACGGTGTGGGGCATCATGCACGCCTTTCTGGCGCTGCGCGATGTGCAGCAGGCGACGCTGTCGCTGGTGGCGCCCGGCATCGCCGAGGCGCTGGTGGCGACGGCGATGGGGCTGTTCGCCGCGATTCCGGCGACCGTCGCCTACAACCGCTTCAGCGACGGCACCAACCGGCAGTTGATGCGCTACGACAATTTCATCGAGGAATTCACGGCCATCCTGCACAAGCAGGTGCACCGCAGCGGCGGCCCGTCCGAAGGGGGCGCCGGCGATGATTGACTATCCGGGCGCGCGGCGTTTCAAGCCGATGTCGGAAATCAACATCGTGCCATATGTGGATGTGATGCTGGTGCTGCTGGTCGTCTTCATGGTGACGGTGCCGCTGATACAGCAGGGCGTCGAGATTGACCTGCCCGAGGCCGCCGCCGAGACGCTCGCCGACGACCCCGAGACCGAGCCGCTGATTGTCTCGGTGGACCGGCACGGGCGCTATTTCATCAACCGCGGCGAATACGCCAACCGCCCGATTTCCGCCGCCGTGCTGACGCAGCAGATACAGGCCATCGTCGCGGCGACCGCCGGTTCGCCGGTTTATGTGCGCGGCGACCGCAACACCGATTACGGCCATGTAATGACGGCGATGATTCTGCTGCAACGCGCCGGCGCCGGGCAAATCGGCCTGGTGACGCAGCCGCCCGGCAGGTAGGTTTTCCGGTGGACGCGCGTTCCCGGCTGAAGTCATCGGCGGTCATCTCGTGCGCGCTGCACGCGGTTGTTTTCTCGCTGACCGCGTTCAGTCTGGAGTCGTGCACCGGGCCGGTGCTGCAGGGCCGCGAGGCGCAGCCGCAAATCATCGCGGCGACCGCGGTTCATCCGAAGGAAATCAGGCAATACTACGAGCGCCGCAGCGAGGAGCGGCGGCGGGCGCTGGAGCGCGAAAAGCGCGCGCAGCGGAAACAACTGGAGGCGGAGCGCAGCCGCGCCGACGCCCTCAGGAAAAAGAAGCGCGAAGCGGCGCAACTGGAGAAGGCGCGCCGCGAGCGCAAGCAGGCGCTGCTGCAGGAGCGCGAACGCAAGGCCGAGGAAGCGCGCCGCCTGAAAGAGAAACTGCGGCGCCAGGAGGCCGAGCGCAAAAAACGCGAGGCCGAACAGCGCCTGCGCGCCGAGCGCGAACGCGA
>RKSI01000009.1 GCA_007570905.1 Gammaproteobacteria bacterium | reverse complement strand
TGGCCTGGGCGGCGGCGGCGTCAGGCGAACAGCGCCGCAATCCGGCGCTGGATGTCCTGGGCCGCGGCGCGCGGGTCGGCGGCCTCGCGGATGGGCCTGCCGACGACGATGTAGTCGGCGCCGTGGCGGAAGGCCTGTTCAACATTGACCGTGCGCTTCTGGTCGTCGTCGTTGTCCAACGGGCGGATGCCCGGCACGACGACGAGCAACTCCCGCCCCAGCGATTGCCGCAGCGCCCGCGCCTCAAGCCCCGACGCGACGACGCCGTCGCAGCCGGCCTCCAGCGCGCGGCGGGCGCGCGACAACACCAGATCGCCGACTTCGCACCGGAAGCCGAGGTCGCGCAGGTCGCCGCTGTCAAGGCTGGTGAGCGCGGTGACGGCGAGGATTTTCTGCCGCCCCTTCTCCCGCGCCGCCGCCTTCAACATGCCGTCGTTGCCGTGCACCGACACAAAACACGCGCCGTGCCCGCCCAGCCGCCGCACCGCCGCGCCGACAGTGCGCGGAACATCAAAGAATTTCAAATCCACAAACACCTTCTTGCCGGCGACAAGCAGGCCGTGCAGCAGCGGGAAATAACCGTCACTCATGAACAACTCAAGCCCGAGTTTGTAGAACGACACCGAGTCGCCGAGAGCGGCGATTAACTCGCGCGCAACAGGCGCATCCGGCACATCCAGCGCAAAAATCAGGCGCTCGGAGGGGGGGGTGGGGTTTTCAGCGGCTTTTCGGGAGGCCATAGGCAAAACAGGTTTTAGACCAAAATAAGCAAGTTATTGATATACAAGGAATTATACCAAATCAGGCGGCTTCGGGCACCCCGGCGCCTAAATAAGGCCTGTCAGAGTCGGGCAATGGCGAAAATCTGGCAACCAGAAATCTCTGATACGGACGAGAAAACGGTGGTCCCAAGGTTTTAGGCCTAAATAAGCAAGTTATTGATATATCAGTAATTATCCCTGTTCATACAGATTCGGAAACCCCAGCGCCTAAATAAGACCCGCCAGAGCCGAATAATGATGCAACTTTGACGGCCCAAAATCTCTGACATGGTGAGAAAACTCGATTCCGCAGTTTTAGGCCTAAATAAGCAAGTTATTGATATATCAGTAATTATTGATAATCTGGCAGCTTGGGATTACCCAGCGCCTAAATAAGACCCGTCAGGCCCAGAATGGGACATAACTCCGATATCTCCGTGATTTCTCCCCCAAGTCAGATGGCTTGATTTTCCCCGCTTTTATAGTATCCCGAATGGTACGTGAGATGGTCTCAGACCTGCTCTTGGGCAACTGGAATCTTCCTCGCAGCGAGCGATTCGTCATCGGTTCATTCGACACCCATTGCAATGCACAGTGCTGATAACAAGCACGGACACGGGCGTTGCGATTCATTTTGTCAAAAGGGCTGTGTCCAAACAATACAACTTCTGTTCTCTGAAGATTCGATCGAAAATCAGGGGCGGGCAATTGATACGCTTCCACAGCCTTGATTACCTGGTCAATACCGCTGCTCTTCTCCTCGCAAATAGAAAAACGGCGCATGAGATCTGTAAGACGCTCATTGCGAGACTGATACCCGTCAATGAATCGCTCCACAGGGACTATCGGTTCTCCGGGGTTGGATATCTCCACACGATTAGAATAAATCTCAATCATTACAGACATGCCGGGAACTGCGAAGTCTTGATGAACAAGCGCATTAGCGATTAGTTCCCGGATTGTGATTTCGGGAACGAGCTTTATCTCCCTTCGCAAGGTGTTCTCAATTACCTCGTTTTGAGGAAGTTGACTCATGACGAATTCCACCAGCCTCTGGAATCCTGCCGCGTAACCTTCGGTCCCTGATTGATCCAGCTTTGTCTCTGTTTTGGATGTGCCTGAATAGACCACAACACGCGGGGCTTTTCTGGAAATATCAGGTGTGAAGTCCGTCAAATCCTTCCCCAGAAGAACGGCACTCAGGCGAGGAATGGTGTAGCCTCTATCGCTCTTCTCAAGCAGTCGCTCTTGTACCAACTTCTCCAGGACACTTTCACGATTCCCCGGGTAAGGCAAGCCGAGAAGGTCAAAGAAAGTTTGTGTGTCAAGAAGTTTGATGACTTCCGGGGCTTCTTTATTTTCCACAGCTGGTTGCTCCAGCCAATCAGAATCGCCTTCGGCAAAAATCATCCGCAGTTTGTCCTCGCTCATTGGAACAAGGCGCTCGCCCGACCGCATAAGATATTGGCCCTTGTAGTGGTAAACGGTCCCGCGTGGCCGAGAAGGCACATGAAAAACGAGCACCCGGCCATCCGGATGCCTGACTTCTTCGATATTGACCCGAAAATCAGCAGCCTCAAAAATTTTCTCGGCTATGTCTGTCAAGTTGTTAAAAGCACTTGTTCCGACTACGGCGCGTGGCGGCGCATCAGCGATGCCCAAAAGCAAGTGTCCGCCACCCTCATTCGCAATGGCAACGCAATACTTGAGCAATTTTTTGGTGTCGAATTGCTTCCTGGCTTCCTTGAACTCAAGACGTTCGTGCTCGGATGCAGTTGCCCGCCAGATATCAATCTGTCCAGATGTCGTAGTCATACCGGCCAGTCTCCTTTATTCAGCACAGTGTGCAAATGCTCTTTGACGGCCCGCGCCCCCAAAAGCGCAGCCTTGAACATCGCCACTGCATCAGGCAGCGGCGGAATATCCTCGCTGACAGGAGGCGGAACACGGCCTTTCCTGTCCGTGCGATTCACGGCGGAACCGTGCAAAGTATCCGCGCAATGCAAGAAATGAGATTTGAGTTCGTGGGGTATTAGAAACATTGTTCACAGTTCAGGGAACAGGATAAATTATCCCCCATAAAATACAAAATCAAAAAGGCGCGGATTCAAGGTCAGGCAGCTGCAAACACCCCGGCGCCTGAATAAGACCCGTCAGAAGTAAATGCGCCCGACTTCAAACTCGTCGGCTTTTTCAACATTCAGCATGTATTTCGGGTTTCTCGGGCTGCCGTCCGCATTTCTCCCCTGTGCGTATATCTCCAGCCCGCCCTTGTTGGCGTCGTTGACGGCAAGAATCAGGATTTGTTTGAGGTCGGCTTTGCGTTTTCTGTAGCGCGATACCGCGTTTCTTGCGATTCTTTTCTTCTCGTAGTCCGACAAGCCGCCCTTCAGGGCGGTGTGCCATTCCTGAAAAGACCTGTCCGCGTCGTTGTATTCCACATCGACGAGCGCAAGAATCAGGCCGTGTGCGCCGTTCTCCCGGATGCTTTGTTCGGTCGCCTCGATGTCGTTCAATATCGCATGGTGACTGTGGGATTTGATTGCGCTGGCTTTTATATCCCAGTTGACCGTCCTGGAACAATCGAAAGCCACATTGCCGTATTGTTTGCCCGGAACCTCGAAAGTGTTCCGCTTCAACTGCTCAAGGCAAAGCACCTCGAAATACCAGCCTATCCACTCCATTTGCCGCCATTGATAGTCCAGCTCCTTCAACTTCAAGATGGCCTCCTTCCCGTCCCAGGCAGCCGGAAGAGACTTCAGCGCCGCGCAAATGTGAGCCACATCCCCGGACAGGGCGCGCGCCGTGCTCATCCGCCGCCGGGCGCCGCTGAAAGGGAAAGGGCGGGCTGCGACAATTCTTTTGCCAGTCTCTCGCCGGCAATCGCGCAGTATTCCGGCGAGATGTCCATGCCGATATATTCCCTGCCGTTTTTCGCCGCCATCACGCAGGTGGTGCCGCTGCCGCACATCGGGTCGAGAACCAGATCGCCGGCGTCGGAAAAACACAGGATTAAATCCTCCGCGAGTTTGTCCGGGAAAGTCGCGGGGTGCTGCAACTTGAGTTTGTTGCTTTCCGTGTTGCTTGTCGCATAGCGCCATATCGTTCCCCTGCATTTCATCGCGTTGACGGGTTTCGGCTTGATTCTCTTGAAGCCGCCGCTCGTCAGGCGGTCGGTGCCCGTGTAAATTTTCCCCGCGTGTTTGCTCGGCACCATCAGCGGCGTTTTGTCGAATTTTTCCGGCTTTTTGCCCTTGAGAAACAGCAGGATGTACTCGTGGTCCACCCTGAAGCGCCGGCTCCACCATGCGCCGGGGTTGCCGTCGCGCCGGTAAATGCAGCACTCAAACAGCCTCCACCCGGCCTCCCGGCACCAGTCCACCGCGAGACTGAATGTTGTCAGGGATTTGGCGAAATCTTTTGTGCCATCGCCGATGACAACGGCGCAAATGCCGCCTTGTTTTGTCACGCGGAACAAACGGCTGCCGAGCAGGGAAAGATCAACCGCCCACTCTCCGTTGTAGTCCCTGATGCTGTCGTAGGGTGGCGAGAAAACGGTCAAGTCAACGGACTCGTCGTCCAGAGACTGCAACAAAGACAGGCAGTCCCCCTGGCGGATGCCGTTTGCCGCCTTTGGTTCGGAATGAATCTTTACTGCTTCGGCCACACTTGCCATCACACCGCCTCTGGCCGGTCATTATATCCTGCGGTTTCCTGGATTTCTATTGCCGGTGTTGTGGGTTGAAGTTTCTGCGGTTTTTGGGGGATGAGCGGTTGTCCGGTTTGTGTGGCGATGGTGCAAACCTGAAATCAAACAATCTCCCCGCCCCAGAGCATCCTGACAAACGCCTTCGCCGGCATAATCTCAATGCCGTCGCTTGTTTTGCGTGCGCGGGGTTCGCGGCAGACGACTATGCGGCGTTTGGTGCGCGGATAGTCGGCAAGCAAACTGCGCAAGCCTTTCAGGTGGCCGCTGTGCACGCGTTCGGTGGATTTGACCTCAATGGCGGCTTCCATGTCGCCGAGCACGAAGTCCACCTCAATGCCGCTGGCAAGCCGCCAGTAGCACAACTCCACATCGCACTCGCGGTAACTGAGGAAAGCGGACAACTCGTGAAAAACCCAGTTCTCAAACGCCTTGCCGTACATCTCCGACCCGGCAAGCAGTTTGCCGCGCCGGGCCAGGCGGTTGACGAGGCCGACATCGGCGAAATAAAACTTCGGCGCGCCAATCACGCGGCGCTTGGGCCGCTTGCGATA
>RKSI01000051.1 GCA_007570905.1 Gammaproteobacteria bacterium | reverse complement strand
TCGCTTTCAAGCGTAACCACCGAATCACCTTCGGCAATCGCGTCGCCCGGCTGAACCAGTATCTCGATGACATCCACTTCGTCAAAATCGCCGAGGTCGGGAACGGAGATGGTTTGTTCGCTCATCTGTTCACGCCAGGTCGGGGGAGGGCCGGTCGGCTTCAATACGATAGCGGGCGATGGCCTGCCGCACCTGCTCTGCGCCGATGCCGGCGGCGCCCGCCTGCGCCAGCGCGTTCAGCGCGGCGACCGCGATGTGGCGGCGGTCCACTTCAAAGAAATCACGCAGTTGTTCGCGCGTGTCGGATCTGCCGAAGCCGTCGGTGCCGAGCGTGTAACAGGGCGCCTCAATATACGCGCGCACCTGTTCGGCGTGCGTGTGCAGGTAATCGCTGGCGGCGACAACCGGCGCCGGCGGCGCGCCATCGTCTTGCAGGCACTGTGCAATCCACGGCGTGCGCGGCGCGGCGCCCGGGTGCAGGCGGTTCCAGCGCGCGGCGCGGCGCCCGTCGCGGGCGAGTTCGGTGAAACTGGTAACGCTCCAGACTTCGGCCCGGATGTTCCAGTCGTCTTGCAGCAGCGCCTGCGCCGCGATGCACTCCCGCAAAATCGCCCCCGAACCGAGCAAACGCACCGCAGGCCGGTCGCAGCGGGCCAGGCAGTACAGCCCGCGGATAATGCCTTCCTGCGCGCCTTCGGGCAGCGCCGGGTGGGAGTAGTTCTCGTTCATCAGCGTAATATAAAAGAACACATCTTCCTGTTTCCCGACCATCTGTTCCAGCCCTTCGTGAATGATGACGGCCAGTTCATAGCCGAAGCACGGGTCGTAGGCGATGCAGTTCGGCACCACCGAGGCCAGTACATGGCTGTGGCCGTCCTGGTGCTGCAAGCCTTCGCCGGCCAGCGTGGTGCGCCCGGCGGTGCCGCCCATCAGAAAGCCGCGCGCCTGCATGTCGCCCGCCGCCCAGGTCAGGTCGCCGACGCGCTGAAAGCCGAACATGGAATAAAAGATGTAGAACGGCACCATATTGACGCCGTGCACCTCGTAGGAAGTCGCCGCCGCAAGCCACGATGAAAAGGCGCCGGCCTCGCAGATTGCCTCTTCAAGTATCTGCCCGGAGCGGTCTTCCTTGTACACCATCACCTGGTCGGCGTCCTGCGGCTGGTACAACTGGCCGACGGAGGAATAAATGCCGAGCGTGCGAAACAGGCCCTCCATGCCGAAGGTGCGCGCCTCGTCGGGAACGATGGGGACGATGTGGCGGCCCAACTGTTTGTCGCGGCACAGCAATGTCAGGATGCGGACAAACGCCATCGTCGTTGAAAACTGGCGGTCGCCGCCGTCTTCCAGCAGCGGCGACAGCGTGTCCAGGCCGGGCACGGACAGCGGCCTGGCCTGAAAATGGCCGCGGCGCTGCGGCATGAAGCCGCCGAGCGCGGCGCGGCGTTCGCGCAGGTAGCGGTGCTCCGGCGTGTCCGGCTGCGGGCGGATGTATTCGAGGCGCTCGACCTGGTCGTCGGTCAGCGGCAGTTTGAAGCGGTCGCGCATGGTTTTCAGCGATTCGATGTCCATCTTTTTCTGCTGGTGCGATTTGTTCTGCCCCTCGCCGGACTCGCCCATGCCGTATCCCTTCACGGTCTTGGCGAGGATAACGCTGGGCTGGCCTTCGTGCCGGGTGGCGGCGTGGTAGGCCGCATACACCTTGTGGGGGTCGTGGCCGCCGCGGTTCAGCCGCCAGATTTCCTCGTCCGACAGGTGCGAGACCATGTCCAGCAGTTCGGGGTATTTGCTGAAAAAATGCTCGCGGATGTAGGCGCCGTCCTTGGCCTGGTAGTTCTGATAATCGCCGTCAACCACTTCTTCCATCCGTTTGAGCAGCAGTCCTTTTTCGTCCTTCTCAAACAGCGGGTCCCAATAAGACCCCCAGATGACCTTGATGACATTCCAGTGCGCGCCGCGAAACAGCCCCTCCAGTTCCTGGATAATCTTGCCGTTGCCGCGCACCGGCCCGTCGAGGCGCTGCAAGTTGCAGTTGATGACAAATATCAGGTTGTCCAGTTGCTCGCGCCCGGCCAGCGAGATGGCGCCGATGGATTCCGGCTCGTCCATTTCGCCGTCGCCGAGAAACACCCAGATTTTTCGGCCCCGCGTGTCGGCGAGTTTGCGGTTCTTCATGTATTTCATGAAGTGCGCCTGGTAAATGCCCATGATCGGGGAAAGCCCCATCGACACCGTCGGGAATTGCCAGAACTCGGGCATCAGGCGCGGGTGCGGGTACGACGACAGGCCGTCGCGGTTGATCTCACGCCGGAAGTTGTCGAGTTGGTTTTCATCAAGGCGGCCCTCAAGAAACGCGCGGGCGTAGATGCCGGGCGAGCTGTGGCCCTGAATGAACAGCAGGTCGCCGCCGTTCTCGCTGTCAGGCCCGTGGAAGAAGTGGTTGAAGCCGGTGTCGTAAAGCGTTGCGGCGGACGCAAAAGTCGCAATGTGGCCGCCCAGCCCCGGGTGGGCGCGGTTGGCGCGGATGACCATCACCGCCGCGTTCCAGCGGATGTAGGAGCGGATGCGGTGTTCAATGGCCTGGTCCGCCGTGCTTGGCGTCTGCCGGTCGGCGGGGATGGTGTTGCGGTAGGGCGTGTTGATTCCCTGCGGCAGGTTGATGCCGAGTTGCCCGGCCTGGTCGGACAGTTGCCGCAACAGATAGCCGCCGCGCTCGCGGCCATCGGCGGCGACGACGGCGCGGAAGGCGTCCAGCCATTCCTGGGTTTCCTGCGGGTCGCTGTCGCGGCGGTTCATCGCGGGCGGGGGGTCAGGTGCGGATGCCGACGCCGCGGTCGAGCAGGTAAAGGCAGACGGCGGTGAAAGCCGCGAGGAAAAGCGCGGTGATGCCGATGGCGAGACCGGCGCCGATGTCGCTGCTGCCGAGCGCGCCTTCGCGGAACACATTGATCATGTAGAAAATCGGGTTCAGCAGCGACACGCCGCGCCAGAAGTCCGGCAGCATTTCCAGCGAGTAGAAGATGCCGCCGAGGTAGGTCAGCGGCGTCAGCACGAAGGTCGGGATGATGGAGATGCCGTCGAAACTCTTGGCATAGACGCCGTTAATCAGCCCGGCCATAGAGAACAGCGCCGCCGTCATCAGCAGCATCAGCAGGGTCAGGCCGATGTCGGGGTAGGGCAGGTGGCCGAAAAACAGCGACACGCCGAACACCACGCCGCCGACCAGCAGGCCGCGCAGCACGCCGCCGATGATGAAGCCGGCGAGGATGATGTAGGCCGGCATCGGCGAAATCAGCATTTCCTCGATGTTGCCGTGAAATTTGGAACTGTAGAAGGAGGCGACGACATTGGCGTAGGCGTTGGTGATGACCGACATCAGAATCAGGCCGGGAATGATGTACTCAATGTAACTGTGGCCGTCTATCGGGCCGATTTGCGAGCCGATTAACTTGCCGAAGATGACGAAGTACAACACGGTGGTGACCGCGGGCGGCAGCATCGTCTGTATCCAGATGCGCGCAAACCGCAGGACTTCGCGGCGCGTAAGCGTGTAGAGGGCCACCGTGGCGTATCGCAGATTCATGACAGATTCATGGCGGGTTCACGACGGGTTAATGTCCTGCTCCGGGGACACCATTTTCAGGAACAGTTCTTCCAGCCGGTTGCTGGTGTTGCGCAGGCTCAGCAACTTGATGTTGTGCGCCTGCAATTCGCTGAAAACCTCGCCGAGGTCGGTGTGCTTGTCGGTTACCAGTTCCAGCGTGCGGCTGTCTATGGAGCGCAGTTGCGCCGAGCGCAGTTTGGGCGCCTCGGCCAGCGGCTCGCGCAGGTAAAGCGTGAACGATTCCGATTCAAGGCGTTCAAGCAGGCTGCGCATCGGCGAGTCGGCGATAATCTGGCCGTCGTCGATGATGGCGATGTTGCGGCACAACTTTTCGGCTTCCTCGAGATAGTGCGTGGTCAGGATGATGGTGGTGCCGCTGCGGTTGAGGTCGGTCAGAAACTCCCAGATCATCCGGCGTATTTCAATGTCCACGCCGGCGGTCGGCTCGTCGAGGATCAGCAGTTTCGGGCGGTGCAGCAGCGCGCGCGCCATCATCAGGCGGCGCTTCATGCCGCCGGACAGGTTGCGCGCCTGGTTGGCGCGCTTTTCCCACAGGCCGAGTTGCGTCAGGTGTTCGCGGGCGCGGCGCTTCGCCTCGCGCGGCGGCACGCCGTAGTAGCCGGCCTGGTTGATGAGGATTTCCTCGACCGGCTCAAACTGGTTGAAACTGTATTCCTGCGGCACCAGGCCGATGTGGGTCTTGGCCTGCGACGGGTTGCGGTGGATGTCGTGGCCATAGACCGAGATGCTGCCGCCGGTTTTGTTGATCAGCGATGTGACGATGCCGATGGTGGTGGATTTGCCGGCGCCGTTGGGGCCGAGCAGCGCGAAGAAGTCGCCGTGCTCGACATGCAGGTCGATGCCTTTCAGGGCGACATGGCCGTTGGCGTACACCTTGTGCAGTTGCGATATTTCCAGTGCTGTGGTCATTGCGGGGATTGATTCCGGGCCGCCCGGAGTATAAATTCCAACAAGGCCTGCGGGCGGGATGCGCCGGACAATGGAATTGCCGGGAATTCCCGCGCCGCCGGGCCGTAACAAAGTATAAAGGCAGAAAGGGGCAAAACATGGCTTTATGGGTTCGTTTCAAGGAAGCCGCGACCGGGCGCGCCGAAATCGGGCGGCTGGACGGCGGGCGGATTGCCGTCCATCAGGGGTCATTATTCGGCTCGCCGGCGCCGACCGGCGAACACCGCGAACTCGCGGATGCGGCCATTCTGACGCCTTGCGCGCCGTCCAAGATGATTGCGCTCTGGAACAACTACCGCGCGCTCGCAGATGAAAAGAACCTGCAAAAACCGCAAACGCCGCTGTATCTGTTCAAGCCGCCCAACACCTGGCTGGCGCACGGACAGACCGTCCGCCACCCGGCCGGTTACGCCGGCGAGGTTTTCTACGAAGGCGAACTCGGCATCGTCATCGGGCGCGAAGCGGCGGGTTTGGCGCCGCAGGACGCCGCCGCCGCCATTTTCGGCTACACCTGCATCAACGATGTGACCGCGTTCGGCCTGCTGAAGGAATATCCGGGCTTTGACCAATGGAGCAGGGCGAAGGGGTTTGACACCTTCGGCGTGTTCGGCCCGGCCATCGCCACCGGCCTGGATTACCGCGGTCTTGAAATCACAACCCGCGTCAACGGCGAGACGGTTCAGCGCTATCCGGCGTCCGACATGATTCTGCCGCCCGCCGAAATTGTCGCGGCGCTGTCGCGGGATATGACCTTGCTGCCGGGCGATGTCATCTGCTGCGGCACCTCGGTCGGGCTTGGCCCGATGCCGCGCGGCTGCCGCGTGGCGGTGGAAATAGAGGGCATCGGCGTCCTTGAAAACCCTTATAAATAAAGGACTTTCCAGCCTATTCACGCCCTGTGCCCAAACAATTTACTATTTGACATAATATACATTATGCGAAATAGATGATGGGCGCCCGGACGCACAGGTAAAATGGGCACTTGCGTTGAAGGCCGTTTGCGTCTAACCTTCGCAACTTCTCGGTTCTACACCAAATCAAAACTTCGGAGTTCTATTTATTATGAAAAAGCTTTTCTTCACCGTTGCTTGCGCCGCGCTGTTCCTGACCGGCTGTGCAAATACGCAAATGATGGATGACATGAACGCGCAGATGTCTGAAATGCAGTTTCAGCTTAATTCTGCCGAAACTGCCGCCGCGAGGGCCAAGGAAATGGCAAGTGAAGCCATGATTAAAGCCTCTCAGGTCGAGCAAGCCATGACCAAAATGCACGGCAAAAAGAAAATGATGCAGATGATGAAATAAACATCATCTCATTTGCTTTTCGCTTTGAAGGGGCCGCAAGGCCCCTTTTTTGCGCCGGCGGCTTTTCTTGCGCGCCGGCCTCCGGAGACTATCCCTCCCGCCAATCAGAAAATGTAGTCCGCCGCCGATTGCGCGGCGGCGCCGGGCGCGCGCCGCACCGGTTTGGGGGCGATGGCTGCGCCGCGGTTCAGCGGCACCGGTATGCCGGCGCCGCGCTTCGCCGTGCTGACGAGGAGTTCCCAGTCCACCGGTATCGCCCGTTTCTCGGTCAGGCGGCTGATTTCGCGGATGGCCTGCCCCAGATAGCGGTCCATCACGCCGGCCTCGCCGCCGCCGTGCGCCTCGAGATACACCACGCCGTCCACCAGCGCGCTCTTGAACGGCTGAAACTGTATCGTCACCGGCGTGCCGCGCTCGACCAGGCCGAAGAAGTCCCGGATGTCCACCGGGCGCATCCGGATGCAGCCGTGCGTGGCTTTCAGGCCGATGGCGTACGGGCGGTTGGTGCCGTGAATGAAATAGCCGGGCAGGTTCAGTTGCAGCGCGTATTTGCCCAGCGGGTTGTCCTCGCCCGGCGGCACCGACACCGGCAGCGGGTCGTCCATCAGTTCGTGCTCGCGCCGCACGCTGGGCGGCGGATACCAGGTCGGATTGACTATCTTGTCGATGACCCTGGCTGCCGAGACCGGCGTTTGCCAGTCGCCGCGGCCGATGCTGATCGGGTAAGTCCTGACCTTTCGCTCGCCGCCGGAGGCCGGTTTCGGGTCGTAGTAATAAATCCGCATTTCCGCCAGGTTCACGAGTATGCCGCGGAACGACGGGCGCGGCAGGATAAACTGGCTCGGCAAAACCACCGAATTGCCCTCGCCCGGCACCCACGGGTCTATGCCCGGGTTGGCTTCCAGGATTTCCTCTATGCCGAGGCTGAATTCCTCGGCGATGGCGAGTATCGTGTCCTGCGGCTGAATCACGACCTTTTGCAGCGCGCCGATTAGTGTATGATTTGAATCGAACCCGTAAGTCGCCGGGAACGCGGACGCAACCGGCAACAGCACCCCGCAGGCCGCCGACAACAACATCCGAATGGCTGGAAAAAACGACATCACGCCGGACATTATAACGGCAATCAGCGGCCAGTTTCCGATACAACAAGGCGTCGCCTACCTGAATCACGCGGCGGTCGCGCCGTGGCCGCAATGCACCGCCGACGCCGTCTGCGACTTCGCGCGCGAGAACGCGCGTTGCGGCGCGCTGCATTACAAGGCGTGGGAAGAGACCGCCGGCGCGCTGCGCGAGTTGCTTCGCCGTTTAATCAACGCCGAATCCGCCGATGAAATCGCGCTGGTGAAGAACACCTCGGAAGGGCTGTCGCTGGTGGCCTACGGGCTGGACTGGCAGCCGGGCGACAATGTCGTCGTCGGCATGCAGGAGTTCCCGTCCAACCGCATTGTCTGGGAATCGCTGGCGAGGCGCTTCGGCGTTGAGGTGCGCACGGTTGATTTGCACGCCGCAGACACGCCGGAGCAGGCGCTGATTGGCCGCCTCGACCGGCGGACGCGGGTGCTGGCGGTCAGTTCAATCCAGTATGCGACCGGCCACCATATGAACCTGGACGACCTCGGCAAGGCGTGCCGGGAGGCCGGCGCCCTGCTCTGCGTGGACGCCATTCAGAGCCTCGGCGCGGCGCCGGTTGATGTGCGGGCGTCGCAAATTGATTTCCTGGCCGCCGACGGCCACAAGTGGATGCTGGCGCCCGAAGGCGCCGGCTGCTTTTACTGCCGGCGCCGCCACCTGAAAACCCTGAAACTGCACCAGTACGGCTGGGGCATGCTGCAAAACCCCGGCGATTATGATTCGCTTTACGGCGAGGCCGCGCCCGCCGCCTGGGACGAGGCCGAAAACGCCCGGCGGTTTGAATGCGGCAGTCTCAACTCGCTCGGCATCCACGCGCTGCACGCCAGTCTCGGCCTGCTGTTTGATGCCGGCCTTGCGCGGGTTTTCAGCGGGGTCGCGTCCAATGTGTCTTATCTCGCAGACAACATGGATGCGGAGCGGTTTCAATTGCTGACGCCTGCGGAAGAACACCGGCGCGGCGGCATTCTGACGGTGCGCCCGTTGCGGGGAGAACCCGAAGCCTTGCACCGGCGGCTGTTGAAAGTTGATGTGCTGTGCGCGTGCAGAGGCGGCGGCATTCGGCTGTCGCCGCATTTCTACACGCCGCGCGCAGTCCTCGACCGGGCGCTTGAATGCCTCCGCGATTTCAGCGGCTGAAAGTCTTGTGCCATTCAAGCAGGCCGCTTTCCAGCAGCAGGCGCGGGTTCAGACTGTTGCTGTCGGCCAGGCGACAGCGCTGAACCTGCCGCCCGTGCAGCCTTTGCAGACTTTCGAATTGTAGATTAGCGGGTTGATTCGCGGGTGGATTTGCGGCGGACGCCGCGACCGCGGCGCCGGAAGCGCCATGCTCAGCGTCATGCACAAAGGCGGCATGAATCATCATCTGCAATTCCTCCAGCAGCCACTGCTGAATCAGCGGCGACGGCTGCTCGTTCCAGCGCTCCGCGATGTCGGACAAGTCCGCAAGCGGCGCCTTTGCCGACAGCCACTGCGCCAGTTCGTCGTGAAATTTTTCCCTGTCCAGCCCCTTTTCGGTTTTCTGCGCGGCCTCCAGTGGCCGCAGCCCGAACAGCGCAAGCCGGCGCCGCGCCTGTTCCGGTTCCAGCGACAATTGCCCGGCCAGCCATTCCGCCGCCTCGGCGCCCGGCAGCGGAAAGCGGATTTTGCGGCAGCGGCTGCGTATTGTCGCAGGCAGTTTTGCCAGGCGCCTGCAAACAAGCACGATAACGCCGCCGTCCGGCGGCTCTTCCAGCGTTTTCAGCAAACTGTTGGCGGCGGCGTAGTTCATGCTGTCGGCGCGCGGCACAAAGGCGACGCGGTAGTTGCCGTAATGCCGGTTCAGCGAGAAAAAGTCGGCCAGTTCGCGGATTTGCGCGACCTTGATTTCTTTCTTCTCGGCGACGACGCGAAGATAGTCCGGATGATTCTCCGAAGCCAGCAAACGGCACCCCTTGCATCTGCCGCAAGGCTTGTCTTTTTCACTGTGGCACAACAAACTGCGGCACAAAGCGGAACCAAATTCTTCAATGCCGCAGCCGTCCTGCCCGCTCAGCAGCAAGGCGTTGGGCACGCGCGCCGCCGCCAGCATCCGCAGCCAGTTGTCCCACTGCGCGCGCTGCCACGCATAAACGACCTCACTCACCGCCAATCTCCGGCCATCGCCCGGCAACCAGCGCGATGATTTCCGCGCCGACCTGTTCCCTGTCCCGGGCGGCGTCAATCACCTTGACCCGCCCGGGTTCGCTCCCGGCGCGCTCCAGATAAGTCTTTCGCACCCGCTCGACAAACGCCCTGCCCTGCGACTCAAAGTTGTCCGGCGTCTTGCCGGCGCGCAGCAATTCATACTGGGTGTCGGGAATTTCCTTGTGTCTTTTGTCGGGCGGCAAGTCCAGCAGGATAGTCAAATCGGGCGACAGGCCGGGCGCGACCCACTCGGCCAGTTCATCAATCCACTTAAACGGCATTTCGCGCCCGCCGCCCTGGTAGGCGTAACTCGCGTCAATAAAGCGGTCGCAAACAACCCACTGGCCGCGCTCAAGCGCAGGCTGCACGACGCGGCGGACATGCTCGGCGCGCGCCGCAAAAAACAGCAGCAGTTCGGCGAGGCCCGACAGCCCCTTTTCCTGCTCCAGCAGCATGCGCCGGATGGCCTCGCCCATCGGCACGCCGCCAGGCTCGCGGGTTTTCCTGACATCCACGCCGCGCCGCCTGAGAAACGCTTCAAGCGCCCCGGCCTGCGTGCTCTTGCCGACGCCGTCTATTCCCTCAAGGGTAATCAGTTTTCCGCGCTGCATTACTTCAACTGGTAGCGGGCGACCGCCTTGCGGTGTTCGCCGTAGGTTTTCGAGAAATGATGGCTGCCGTCGCCCTTGCTGACAAAGTATAGCGCGCCGGTTTTCTCCGGATGCAGCACCGCCCGCAGCGACGCAAGGCCGGGCATCGCAATCGGCGTCGGCGGCAGCCCCTTGCGGCGGTAGGTGTTGTACGGCGTGTCGGCTTTCAGGTCTTTCTTGCCGATGTTGCCGCCGAATTGCAGGCCCATGCCGTAAATGACGGTGGGGTCGGCCTGCAGCCGCATGCCCTTCTCAAGCCGCGACAAAAACACGCCGGCGATGCGGCGGCGCTCGTCGTCTCGCGCCGCTTCCTTCTCGACGATGGAGGCGAGTATCAGCGCCTCGTAAGGCGACGCGAGGTTCAGGCCGGGCGCCCTTTCGCGCCAGTTGGACTCCAGCGTCCGCCGCATTTTTTCGTAACCCTGCCGGAACAAATCCACATCGGCGGCGCCGGCGCTGAAAAAATAGGTGTCGGGGAAAAACCAGCCTTCCAGCGACGGATAATCAACGCCGAGACGCCGCCTGATTTCTTCGGCGTCGGCGGCGACCGCCTCAATCGCCCCGTGCCGCCGCATCGCCTGCAAGACCTGTCTCAGCGTGGCCCCCTCAATGATACGCAGGCGCTCCAGGACGCCCTTGCCGCTCGCCGCCATCTCGAGAAACCCGGCCAGCGTCATTCGCGGTTCAATCCGGTATCTTCCCGCCTTGATGCGGCCTTCAAGCCCGGCCAGTCTTGCGTACAGCGCCGCATAAAAACGCACCGGCACCGGCCTGCTGCCCGCCAGCAAACCCGCCCGCTCCATGCCGGCGATGACGCGGTTGAATGAACTGCCCTCGGCGATGTCCCAATCCGTCTGTTCGGTGTTGGTCAGCGGCACGGCGTGGAGATTGCGGTAAAAATCCCACGCGAACGCGGCGCCCGCCAGCACCGCGGCGGCGAGGCCGGCGACGGCAAGACGCCTTGCACTGCTGCGTTTCACCGGTCAGTCATCCGCGCCGGCGGCGGGCAGTCTTCGCAACAAATCATGCACCGCCCGCACATCGTATTCGCGCTCGCTCTCAAGACGGCGAACAGGCCAGGCGCGTATCAGCACATTGCAAAAAAAAACGCCGTCGGCTTGCAGCAAATCCTCGCGCGACAGGCGGTCTTCCCGAACCGCAACGCCGCGCCGCCGGCACGCCTCGATAATCCAGTTCCGCATCACGCCGCTGACGCCGCAGCGGTCCAGCAGCGGGGTTCGCAGTCCGCCGTCTTCCACGATGAAAAGATTGCTCATCGTGCCTTCCACCACCCGGTCGCGCGCGTCAAGCATCACGCCCTCCTGGTATTCGTCTTGCCATTCCATTCGCGCCAGCACCTGCTCCAGCCGGTTCAGATGCTTGACGCCGGCCAGGTCGGGATCGTCGGCGAGACGCTTGCGGCAGAACCGTGCGGCGATGCCGAGTTGCGCGAAGTCGTCCGGGTAATCCGGCGGCGGCAGCGCGATGACGATGCGCGTAGGCTTTGCCGCAAGCGGCGGGCGGTAGCCGCGCGCGCCGCCGCCGCGCGTGACGATGACCTTGACGACGGCGTCGCCGCTGTCTTCGGCGAGGCGGCGCACCTCCTCGTCAAGGACATCCCAGTCGTCAAAGGCGATGGCCAGTTTGCGGCAGCCGTCGCGCAGACGCGCGCGGTGGCGCGGCCACAGACGCGGCGCGCCGCCGGTGACCGGGACGCTCTCAAAAACGCCGTCGCCGTAGGCAAGACCCCGGTCGGTCACGGCAATCGCGCCGCCCGGTTTGCCGTTGATTAACACCGCAGGCATGGTCGGAGGCGTCGCGCCGGTGCTGTCAGACGGCGCGAAACAGCAGGGAAGCGTTGGTGCCGCCGAAACCGAAGGAGTTGGACAGAACGCACCGCAGGCCGGCCCTGCGCGCGGTGTTCGGCACATAATCAAGGTCGCACTTCGGATCCGGGGTTTCCAGGTTGACGGTCGGCGGCATCACCCCGTCCCTCAGCGACAGCACCGAAAACACCGCCTCGACGCCGCCTGCGGCGCCCAGCAGATGGCCGATCATGGACTTGACCGAACTCATCGCAAGTTTCTTCGCGTGGCCGCCGAAGACCCGCTTGACGGCGTCGCTCTCGGCCTGGTCGCCGAGCGGCGTTGAAGTGCCGTGCGCGTTGATGTAGTCCACCTCGTCGGGGTTCACGCCTGCGTCTTGCAGCGCGTTTTCCATGCAGCGCGCGGCGCCGGCGCCGCCGGGACCCGGCTGCGTGATGTGGTGGGCGTCGCTGGAGGCGCCGTAGCCCGCGAGTTCGCAATATATGTTGGCGCCGCGCTTTTGCGCGTGTTCGCGCTCCTCAAGGACGACGACGCCGGCGCCGTCGCCGATGACAAAGCCGTCGCGGTGCAGATCCCACGGGCGGCTCGCGTGTTCGGGGTCGTCGTTGTGCGACGCGCACAGCGCGCGCGCCGCCGCAAAGCCGCCGACGCCGAGCAGCGATGTCGCCATTTCGGCGCCGCCGGCGATCATGATGTCGGCGTCGCCGCGCTCGACCATGCGCGCCGATTCGCCGATGTTGTGGTTGCCGGTCGCGCAGGCCGACACAATGGCGAAATTGGGGCCTTGCAGGCCGTAGAGTATGGACAGGTTGCCCGAGATCATGTTGATGATGCTGCCCGGGATGAAAAACGGCGAGATTTTGCGCGGCCCGTCCTCTATGCAGGCGGTGTGGTTGGCCTCAATCAGCGGCAGGCCGCCGATGCCGGAACCGACCGCGACGCCGATGCGCGGCGCGTTTTCCGGCGTGACCTCAAACCCCGAATCCTCAATCGCCTGGACGCCGGCGCCGATGCCGTAGTGGAGAAACAAGTCCATGCGTTTCTGTTCCTTTTCGGGGATGTAGGCGCCGGCGTCAAATCCCTCCACCGGCGCGGCAATCCGGACGCGCAGGCCGGAAGCGTCAAAGGACGAGATTTTGCGCACGCCGCTGCGCCCGGCGACGACGGCCTCCCACGCCTCGTCCACCGCCGCGCCGACCGGGCAAACGACACCGACGCCGGTGACGACCACTTGTCTGTTGTGCACGCGAACTCCGCGGATTGAAAAGGGACGGAAGAGACGGGAAACAAACGCCCGCAAGGCGCTCAGGCGTTTATGTGCTTCTCGATGTAGTCAACCGCCTGTTTCACCGTGGTGATTTTTTCGGCCTCTTCGTCCGGTATCTCGCACTCGAATTCCTCCTCCAGCGCCATCACCAGTTCCAGCGTGTCCAGCGAGTCCGCGTTCAAGTCATCGACAAAGGAAGCATCCTCGGTGACCTTGTCTTCCTCGACACTCAGCTGTTCGGCCACGATTTTGCGGACCCGGTCTTTTATATCGCTCATTGAAATAGTCTCCTTGTTACTTGTTGAGTCGTTGAAAACAACTTGCGGCCGTCAGGCCATGTACAACCCCCCGTTGATGTGGACGGTCTCGCCGGTGATGTAGGCGGCGGCCCCGGAGGCCAGAAAGCGCACCAGTTCCGCCACTTCCCGCGCCTCGCCGAAGCGCGCCGCGGGGATGGTGCGGACAATCTCGTCGCGGTATTTCTCCGGCAGCGCCCGCACCATATCGGTGTCAATAAAGCCGGGCGCGACGCAATTGACGGTGATATTACGGGTTCCCAGTTCTTTTGCAAGGCTTTTGCTGAAACCGGTGATTCCGGCCTTGGCGGCGGCGTAGTTGGCCTGCCCCGGATTGCCGGCGGCGCCCGTCAGCGAGGTGATGCTGATGATCCTGCCCCACTTCTTTTTCATCATCGCCCGCACGCACGCCTTGCTCAGGCGAAACACCGAAGTCAGGTCGGTGTTGATGACCGCCTGCCAGTCTTCGTCGCTCATTCGAAGCAGCAGGCTGTCGCGGGTGATGCCGGCGTTGTTGACCAGCACATCGGGCATTTTGTCCTGTTCGGCCAGGCTGCCGAGCAGCGCCGCCACCGAATCCGCCTGTTCGGCCCGCAGCACGGCGCCGTGGCCGCGCACGCCCTCGCCTTCAAGAAAACCGGTGATGGCGCGGGCGCCGTCGTCCGCGGTCGCGGTGCCGACCACTTCCAGCCCGGCGCGGCCCAGTTCCAGCGCAATAGCGCGCCCGATGCCGCGCGAGGCGCCGGTCACGAGCGCCGTCTTCGCGCGTTGCCCCTGCGCCGTCATCCGAACGCCGCCAGCGCCTGTTGCAGGGTGGCCGGGCTGTTGATGGCGTGACATTCGGCGCGCCGGTTGATGCGCCGCACGAGGTTCGACAGCACCTGCCCCGGCCCCAATTCAACGAAGCGCGCGACGCCGTCTTCGCTCATGCGCTCGATGGTGGAGACCCATTGCACCGGATTGTAAAGTTGCTCGCTCAATGCCTGAAAAATGTCGCCGGGTATTGTACGCGGCATCGCGTCCACATTGTGCAGAATTTTCACCGCCGGCGGCCTGATTTCCACGCCCTCGAGAAACGCCGAGAACTCGCGCGCCGCGTCGCGCATCAGCGAGGAGTGGGCGGGCACGCTGACCGGCAGCGCCACGCATTTGCGCGCGCCCTGCGCCTTGGCCCGCGCCATCGCCTGTTCCACCGCGGCCTTGTGGCCGGCGATGACGGTCTGCGCCGGCGCGTTGAAATTGACGGCCTCAACCACCTGTCCGCCGCCGGGCGCGGCGCACAACTCAACCACCTGCCGCGACTTCAGCCCGATAATCGCCGCCATCGCGCCCCGCCCTTCGGCGACGGCCTCCTGCATCAACTCGCCGCGCCGCGCGGCGACGGCCACCGCGTCTTCAAACGCGATGGAACCGGCGCAGACCAGCGCGGTGTATTCGCCGAAGCTGTGGCCGGCGGCGGCGGCCGGCGCGGCGTCGCTCAAACGCCTCCAGATTTTCCACACCGAGACGCCGGCGGCCAGCATCACCGGCTGGGTGTTGACGGTGAGGTTCAGCGCCTCTTCCGGCCCGTCCAGCGCCAGCGCCAGCAGGTCTTTGCCGAGTATGGAAGAGGCGGCGTCGAAGGTCTCGCGCACTTCGGGGTGTTCGGCGGCCAGTTCGCGCAGCATGCCGGTGTGCTGGGCGCCCTGTCCGGGGAAAAGAAAAGCCGTGTCCGTCAATGTTCGCATGCCGATTAAACCGGGTTATAATGCGCGCCGTTTCCAGAAAACCACAAGATGCCAAAAAGCGAACACTTTGAAATGAAGGGCGTCGTCGTCGAGGTCCTTCCGAACACGATGTTCAGGGTCAAACTCGAAAACGACCATGTCGTCACCGCGCACATCTCCGGGAAAATGCGAAAGCATTACATCCGGATATTGGCCGGCGACCGCGTCACCGTCGAGATGAGCCCCTACGACCTGACCCGCGGGCGCATTACCTACCGCGAAAAATAGCCCCGCCGTCAGTCCCCGCACCGGACTTTTTCTTTGCGCGGCGCTTCGCAGCGGACGCGCACTTCGCCGTCCTCAAGCACAAAGCGGGCGGCGCCGCCCTTTTTCAGTTTGCCGAAGAGGATGTCGTCGAGCAGCGGCTTTTTCAGTTTCTCCTCAATCAGGCGGCGCATCGGCCTTGCGCCCATAGTCTTGTCAAAGCCGTTCTCGACCAGCCACGAGCGCACCTCGTCGTCCACCGCCAGTTGCACCTTGCGGCTCTCGAGTTGCGCCTGAAACTGCGTCAGGAACTTGTCAACGACGAGCAGTATCACCTCCCGGTCGAGTGGCCTGAAATGCACCACCGCATCAAGGCGGTTGCGAAACTCCGGCGAGAAAGCCCGCTTGATGCTCTCGGCGCAGTCCGGCGCGCGGTCTTCGTGGCTTGTGAAGCCGATACCGGCGCGGCTCATTGCCTCGGCGCCGGCGTTGGTCGTCATAATCAGCACGGTGTGGCGAAAATCCACCTTGCGCCCGTTGGCGTCGGTCAGCATGCCGTGGTCCATGACTTGCAGCAGCAGGTTGTACACATCCGGGTGGGCCTTCTCCATTTCATCCAGCAGCACCACCGACTGCGGAAACTTCAGCACCGCGTCGGTCAGCAGGCCGCCCTGGTCAAAGCCGACATAGCCCGGCGGCGCGCCAATCAGGCGCGACACGGTGTGGCGCTCCATGTATTCGGACATGTCAAAGCGCACCAGTTCCATGCCGGCGCCGGCGGCCAGTTGTCGCGCGGTCTCGGTCTTGCCGACGCCGGTCGGCCCGGCCATCAGAAACGAGCCGACCGGCTGGTCCGGCTCGTTCAGGCCGGAGCGCGACATCTTGATTGCGTTGACTATCGTGTCGATGGCCTCGTCCTGGCCGAAGATGACCATTTTCAGGTTGCGGTCGAGGTTGCGCAGCATCCTGGCGCTGTCGCTGGTGACGCTCTTCGCCGGCACCCGCGCGATTTTGGCGATGATGCCCTCGATGTGGCTTGAGCGCACCAGCGGCCTCGTCGCGGCGGACGCCGTGCCGATGCGCAGAAAGGCGCCGGCCTCGTCCACCAGGTCTATCGCCTTGTCGGGCAGGTGGCGGTCGTGCAGGTAGCGCGACGCCAGGCTGGCGGCGGTTTTCAGACTCTGCCTTGAATAGCGCACCTTGTGAAAACTCTCAAAGCACTCCTTCAGCCCCAGCAGTATGCGGTAGGTGTCGTCCACCGACGGCTCCTCAATGTCTATCTTCTGAAAGCGCCGGGCCAGCGCGCGGTCTTTCTCGAAGATGGCGCGGTATTCGCGGTAGGTCGTGGCGCCGATGCAGCGCAGTTCGCCGGATTGCAGGCGCGGCTTGATCAGGCTCGAGGCGTCCATCGCGCTGCCGGAGGCGGAACCGGCGCCGATGAGCATATGGATTTCGTCGATGAACAGGATGACATTCTTTTCCTTCTCCAGTTGCGCCAGCATTTTTTTCAGGCGCTTCTCAAAGTCGCCGCGGTATTTGGTGCCGGCCACCAGCGCGCCGAGGTCCAGCAGGTGGATGACGGCGTCTTTCAGCACCTCCGGCACATCGCCCTCGACGATTTTCCGCGCCAGCCCCTCCGCCAGCGCGGTCTTGCCGACGCCCGGCTCGCCGACATACAACGGGTTGTTCTTGTTGCGCCTGCACAGCACCTGTATCGTCCTGTCCACCTCGTTCTCGCGCCCGACCAGCGGGTCGATGCGCCCGGCCTGCGCGCGTTCGTTCAGGTTGCGGGTGAATTGTTCCAGCGGCTGGCGCGCGGTGTTGCGCCGGCTTTCGCCGCCTTCCACGCCGGCGGCCTCGCCGTCCTTGCCGGCGTATTTGCCGATGCCATGGGCGATGTAGTTCACGATGTCGAGGCGCTCGACATTGTGGCAGCCCAGCAGATACACGGCCTGCGATTCCGGCTCGCTGAAAACCGACACCAGCACATTCTCGCCCTTGACCATGCTCGTCGGCGACACCGACTGCACATGAAACACCGCCCGTTGCAACACGCGCTGAAACGCGCGCGTCTGCTGGATGTCGTTCGGCTCGTGCATCTCCAGCCGCGGCGTTGATTTGTGGATGTAGGCGGCGAGGTCGGAGGCGAGTTCCTTCAGATTGACGCCGCAGGCGTTCAGCACCTCGGCGGCCTCCGGGTTTCTGGTCAGGCCGAACAGCAGGTGCTCTACGGTGACATATTCGTGGCGGTTTTTGGACGCGACCTCAAAGACCGAGTTCAGCGTGCGTTCCAGGTTTTTGTCAAACATCGTTTCAGTCCTTTTCCATCTTGCACATCAGCGGGTGCTTTTTGGAGCGCGAATAATTGTTGACCGTGGTCACCTTGGTCTCGGCGATTTCGCGCGTGAACACCCCGCACACGCCCTTGCCCTGCTTGTGTATCGCCAGCATCAACTGCACCGCCCGGTCGAGGTTCATGCGGAAGAAGCGCTGCAGGATGTGCACCACGAATTCCATCGGCGTATAGTCGTCGTTGATAAGCAGGACTTTGTACATCGGCGGCCTCTTCGGCCTGACCGGGGCCGGCTCAAGCGCCGCCTCGCCGGCCCGGTCGAGTTCCCGGATGTCATGTTGCATCGTCATCATTTGCGGTAAAAGTATAAACTCCGGGCGCAAAGGTCAATACATGCCGCCCGAAGCGCCGCTGGTATTATAGAAGATTATGGGAACGACATGCGCCGGATTTGCCTGCGCGCCCGCGCCGGAATGCGCGCTCCGTCAATGAGTTGGGCGCTTTGTGTAACCGCCGCCGCGGCGCGGCGCGGCGCCTTGCGGCGATGTCCGCGAAAATAATCATCGGGCTGTCCGGCGGCGTGGACTCGGCTGTCGGCGCGCTGCTGATGAAACGCCGCGGCCTGGATGTCGAGGCCCTGTTCATGAAGAACTGGGAGGAAGACGACAACGAACACTGCGCCGCGGCGGAAGACCTGGACTCGGCGCGGCGCGTCGCCGACCGCCTGAAAATTGCGCTGCACACCGTCAATTTCTCCGCCGAATACTGGGACGATGTGTTCGCCCGTTTTCTGGCCGAATACCGGCGCGGGCGCACGCCCAACCCGGACATCCTGTGCAACCGCGAAATCAAGTTCAGGGCCTTCATTGAACACGCCGACCAACTCGGCGCCGCGCAAATCGCCACCGGGCATTACGCCCGCATTGAAGCCGCAAACAGCCGCCGCCGCCTGATGAAGGGGCTGGACCCGGACAAGGACCAGTCGTATTTCCTTTATCTGCTGGACCAGCGCAGCCTGGCCCGCTCGGTTTTCCCGCTGGCCGAACTGCACAAGCGCGAGGTGCGCGAAATCGCCAGAAAGCACGGCCTCTCCTGCCACGACCGCAAGGACAGCACCGGCATCTGCTTTATCGGCGAGAGAAAATTCCGCGAGTTTCTGGCGCGCTACCTGCCGCCGCGCGAAGGCGACATCGTGGACTGCGACGGGCGCGCCGTCGGACGGCATCAGGGCTGCTGGTATTACACCATCGGCCAGCGCAAGGGGCTTGGCATCGGCGGCGCCCGCGACGGCAGCGGCGACGCCTGGTATGTCGCGGCGAAGGATGTGCGCCGCAACACGCTGACCGTCGTGCAGGGCGCGAACCACCCGCTGCTGTTCCGCGACCGCCTGCGGGCGTCGGCGCCGCACTGGATTAACCGGGCGCCGCGCGAAGGCGAGGCGCTGACGGCCAAAATACGCTACCGCCAGCGCGATCAATCGTGTATCATTGCCCGTCTGGACGCGGACGCGGTAGAGGCGGTCTTCAGCCGGCCCCAGCGGGCGGTCGCGCCGGGCCAGTCCATCGTGTTTTACCGCGGCCGGGAATGTCTCGGCGGCGCGGTCATTGAATAACCCTGTCCAACAACGGATTCATGAACAGTTTCAACACCCTTGAGGAAATCCGCGCCGGCGGACAGAGCCGCCGGATACACAATGTCGGCAAACTGGAGCAGGCGGCGCGCCTGCCCTACTGCCTGAAAATCCTGCTGGAAAACCTGCTGCGCCACGAAGACGATGTGACCGTCACCCGCGCCGACATTGAGGCGCTGCTCGGACGGCGCGCGAACGGCGCCGCGCATAAAGAAAGGGAAATCGCCTTCAGGCCGGCGCGGGTGCTGATGCAGGACTTCACCGGCGTCCCGGCCATCGTGGATCTCGCGGCGATGCGCGAGGCGATGCGAAAACTGGGGCGCGACCCCGCCGCCGTCAATCCGCTGCAGCCGGCGCAACTGGTCATAGACCATTCGGTGCAGGTTGACCGCCACGCCAGCGACCAGGCGCTCGACCTGAACACAAAAATTGAGTTTGAGCGCAACCGCGAGCGTTACAACTTCCTGAAATGGGGGCAGAAGGCGTTTGACAACTTCCAGGTGGTGCCGCCCGGCTCCGGCATCGTCCATCAGGTTAATCTGGAATATCTGGCGCGCATCGTGTTTGAGCGGCCAACCGAAGACGCGACGCTGGCCTACCCCGACACGCTGGTCGGCACCGACTCGCACACGACGATGATTAACGGCGCCGGCGTGCTCGGCTGGGGCGTCGGCGGCATTGAAGCCGAGGCCTCCATGCTGGGGCAGCCGATTTCCATGCTGATTCCCAAGGTCGTCGGTTTCCGCCTGTCGGGCGAGTTGCCGGAAGGCACAACGGCCACCGACCTGGTGCTGATTATCGTCGAGCGCCTGCGCCAACACGGCGTCGTCGGCAAGTTCGTGGAATTCCACGGCCCCGGGCTGGGTCACCTGTCGCTCGGCGACCGCGCGACCATCGCCAACATGGCGCCAGAATACGGCGCCACCTGCGGCATCTTCCCGGTGGACGATGAAACCCTGTCATATCTGCGCCTCAGCGGGCGCGACCCGGGCCACATTGAACTGGTGGAAACCTACATGAAAACCACCGGCCTGTGGCGCGACGACAGCGGGACGCCCGACTACGACGAGGAATTGCACCTTGACCTCGCCGAAGTCATTCCCAGCATCGCCGGGCCGCGCCGCCCGCAAGACCGGGTGCCGCTGACCGGCGTCAAGGCGCATTTCTCGCGGGAACTGGAGCAAATCACCGACCGCTGCGGCGACCGCGCCGTGCCGGTGCGACTGGACGGCGGCGACGCCGAACTGCGCGACGGCTTCATCGCCATCGCCGCGATCACCTCGTGCACCAACACCTCCAATCCGTCGGTGATGCTGAGCGCCGGCCTGCTGGCGAAAAACGCCGCGGCGCGCGGTCTTGCCGTCAAGCCGTGGGTCAAGACCTCGCTCGCGCCCGGCTCGCGCGTGGTTACCGAATACCTCGAAAACGCCGGCCTGATGGCGCCGATGAAGGCGCTCGGCTTTCACACCGTCGGCTACGGCTGCACCACCTGCATCGGCAACTCCGGCCCGCTGCCGCAGGCCGTCGCCGACGCCATCGCACAGCACAACCTGGTGGCGGTGGCGGTGCTGTCCGGCAACCGCAACTTTGAGGGCCGCATACACGCCAGCGTGCGGATGAACTACCTCGCGTCGCCGCCGCTGGTCGTCGCATACGCGCTGGCCGGCAACCTGCACACCGACCTGTATTCCGAACCGCTCGGCCATGACGCCGGCGGCAACCCGGTCTTCCTGAAAGACATCTGGCCGTCCGGCGCCGAACTGCAAAGCGTGATGGCGCAGGCGCTGGCGCCGAAGCAATTCCAGTCGGTGTATGACACGGTGTACGACGGCACCGACGACTGGCGCGAACTGGAGGCCGGTTCCGGCATGCTTTATCCGTGGCCGGACTCCACCTATGTGGCTCACCCGCCCTACTTTGAGCAAACCCGCGCCCCCGCGGGCGGCGCCATCCGCGGCGCGCGCGTGCTCGCGCTGCTGGGCGATTCGGTAACCACCGACCACATCTCGCCCGCCGGCGCCATCGCGCCGGACAGCCCGGCGGGGCAATATCTGCAAGAGCGGAATGTGCTGCCGGCGGATTTCAATTCCTACGGCTCAAGGCGCGGCAACCACGAGGTGATGGTGCGCGGCACCTTCGCCAACATCCGCCTTCGCAACCATCTGGCGCCCGGCACCGAAGGCGGCTACACCCGCCACCTGCCGTCCGGCGAGACGATGACGATTTACGACGCGGCGATGCGTTATCTGGAAGAAGCGGTGCCGGTCATCGTCATCGCCGGCAAGGAATACGGCAGCGGCTCGTCGCGCGACTGGGCCGCCAAAGGCCCGATGCTGCAAGGCGTGCGCGCCGTCATCGCCGAGAGTTTCGAGCGCATTCACCGCTCCAACCTGGTCGGCATGGGCATCCTGCCGCTGCAATTCGCCGACGGCGACAGCGCCGAAACGCTGGGCCTGGACGGCGGCGAGGTTTATGACATATCAGGCGCCGACGAACCCGGCGCCGCCGCGCAGATAACCGCCACCGCCGCCGACGGCGCGACGACGCAATTCACCGTCAAGGTGCGAATTGACACGCCGCGCGAACGCGACTATTTCCTCAACGGCGGCATACTGCGATATGTGCTGAAACAACTGGCTGCATGAGGGCCGCATAAAGGCGCTTGACGGCGGCAGTGTGTTATACTGTGCGCTCGCCGTATCCGCAAATCACCCGCAACCAACCCACTCTGGAGACCTTGTGAAACCGATGTCGCAATCGGAGCGCACACCGCACAGCCCGCCCGCCGCCGCGTTGGCCGGGGTTCGGGCGCGGCGCGGCGCGGGAG
>RKSI01000147.1 GCA_007570905.1 Gammaproteobacteria bacterium | reverse complement strand
ATGGCCGACCGCGTGCTGGTGTTGCGCGGCGGTGAAGTGGCGGCGGAGTTGGTGGCTGCGCAAATCAGCGAGGAAGCGGTCATCGCCGCGGCCACCGCCGACGCCCCGGGCCCGGCGCGCCGGGCGCATTGAAGCGATGAACGCGGCGTTGGGTTTGGCGAATTCAGCGGCCGACGCGTGCGCCGATTCGTGGGTGCGGGCGTTGCGCTTGCAACCCTCGCACGCGGTCATCGTCGCGCTCACCGTCGTCATCGCGCTTATCGGCGCGACCGCGTCCGAGAACTTCGCCACGCTGCACAACCTCGCCAACATCCAAGCGCAAATGGTGGCGCTCGGCATCTTGGCGCTGGCGCAAACCGTGGTCATCCTCTCCGGCAACATCGACCTGTCATTCGCCGGCGCGCTCGGCGTTTTGTCGGTGCTGTTCGCGGCCTTGGCCGGCGACACCGGGCTGTCGTTGACGGTGGCGGTGGCGGTCACATTAATCACCGGCGCGCTCATCGGCGCGTTGAACGGTTATGTCACCGCGGTGTGGAAAGTGCACTCGCTCATCGTGACCTTGGGCGTCTCGACCATGTGCGCCGGCGCCGCGCTGTTGGTGACCAAGACGCCGGCCGGCGCGGTGCCGTTGTTCTTCGAGGACTTGGCGTATTACCGCATCGGCTTCGTGCCGCTCGGCATGGTTTTGGCCGCGGGGTTATACGCGGCGGTCGGCGGCATGCTGTGGCGCACAAGATTCGGCTTGCGCGTGTATGCGCTCGGCGACGACGCGCGCGCGGCCGCGATTTCCGGCGTGAACACGCGCACCACCGAAGTGCAAGTGTTCGCGCTGTCCGGCGTGCTCTGCGCGGTGGCCGCGATTTACATCACCGCGCGTTTTGGCATCGGCGACCCGCGCGCCGGCGTCGGTTATGACTTGCGCTCGATTACGCCGGTGATTGTCGGCGGCACGCTGCTGGCCGGCGGCTACGGCGGCGTGCTCGGCACCGCGTTGGCGGTGGGGTTGTTGGCGACTTTGGCGAGCATGCTGAACTTCATCAGTGTGTCGAGTTTCTACCAGTGGATTGTCGAGGGCGTCATCATCTTGGCCGCGGTGATAGTGTTTGCGCGCCGGGGGCGGGTGTGAGAGCGGGTCTGTTCACCGCGCCCACGGTCAGCGCCGCGCAACGCCGCGAGCAAGTGACGCTGCTGGTGTTCCTCATCGTGGTGTGGGGCGCGACCGCCGCGTTGTCGCCGCGCTTTCTGTCGGTGTCGAATCTGCGCGACATTTTGATTCAAGCGGCGCCGCTTGGCTTCGTCGCGTTGGGCCAGATGTTGGTCATCATCGCGCGCGGCCTGGATTTGTCGGTGGCCTCGATGATGGCGACCGTGGCCGTGCTGACCCTCGGCCTCGCCGACAACGCCCAGATGATTATCGTCATCGGTTTGAGCGCCGGCTTGGCGTTCGGCGCGGTCAACGGTTACCTCGTCGCCTACCGGCATGTCACGCCGTTCTTGGCCACGCTGGCGAGCATGATTGTGCTGCAGGGGATTCGCTTCGCCTACACCAAGGGCGCACCCAGCGGCAGTTTGCCGGAGGCGCTGCGCCACCTCGCCACCGGCAGCATCGGCGGCGTGCCGGTGGCGATTATCGTGTTGTTGGCGGTCGCGGCGGCCGCGCATTATTTGCTGGAGCACAGCCGCTTTGGCATGCAACTGAAACTCTTCGGCGACAACCCGCGCGCCGCGCATCGTTGCGGCTACCACAATCGGCGGTTGCTGTTGGCGGTGTATTGCCTGTCCGGCTTGTTGGCGGCGCTCGGCGGTTTGACCCTGGTCGGCTATGTCGGCATCGTGGACAACTGGACCGGGCGCGGTTATGAGTTGGACAGCATCGCGGCCGCGGTCATCGGCGGGGCGGCGCTAAGCGGCGGCAAAGGCACGGTGGTCGGTGTGCTGCTGGCGACGCTGCTTTTGATTTCGTTGTTTAACATGGTCGTCATCATCGGCCTTGCCATCGAGTTTCAATTGGTGATTAAAGGACTCCTCATCGTGTTGGCTGCGGCGGTTTACCGTCGCCATCTCCGGTGAGCCGGTCGGCCGCCGATGCGCCCGGCAACAACCTGCAGCGCATCGCCCGCATCCTGCTTGCGTTCGATGCGGGCAATGCGCCGCTGACCGCGGCCGCCTTGTTCGCCGCCGCGCGCGTCGGCCGCTCGACCGGCTTCGGCTTGTTGAGGGCGCTCGGCAAGGCCGGCTATCTGCGCCGCGTCGAGCACGGCTTGTGGCAGTTGGGCGAGCGCGCCGCGGCGTTGGCGTTTAGCCCAATCGACCGCCGCGCCATTCAGTTCTCGGCGCGCGAGGACATCGCCGGCGCCGACATCGCGGTTCCCGACTTCGCCGGCCAATTGCGCCTCGACCCCAACTTGGTCGAGTTTGCCGACACCGCGAGATTCCGCAAAGCCGCGCCGTATCGCCTCGGCTTCTCCAACGCCTCGGTCGGCAACCCGTGGCGGCGCGCGATGCTCGGCAGCATGGGGTATGCGTTGTCCGCGCGCGCCGACAAAATCGCGCGATTCGACGCGCTGGACGCCGGCGACGACCCGCAACTGCAAGCGCGGCAAATCGACCAACTGGCCGGGGCCGGCATCGACCTGCTGCTGGTCTCGGTGGCCAATTCCGGCAGCGCCGCCATCGCCGCGCGCCTGCGCCACTGGGCGAGTCGCGGCTTGCCGATTGTCGCCATCGACCGCGCGCCGACCGCGGCCTCGCCGGATTCCGCGACCCAAAGCGATGCGCTGACCGCGTTCGTGACCGCCTCAGACGCCTTCATCGGCCGGGTCAGCGCGCTATGGTTGGCGGAGTTTTTGCGCGGGCGCGGGCGGGTTTGGATTTTGTCCGGCCTGCAAGGCGCGAGCCCGGCCGTCGACCGCCAAGCGGCCGCGCTCGGCGTGTTCTCGGAGTTCCCCGGCATCACGGTCGAAGCGGTCTCATACACCGGCTGGACCGAGCAGGGCGGCTACGATGCGGTCGGCGATTTGCTTGCCAGCGGGCGCGAAATCCCGCACGGTGTTTGGTGCGACAGCGGCTTGCAGGGCATCGGCTCGATTCGCAGATTGAGCGATGCGGGCGCGCCGATTCCGCCGCACACCGGCGGCGACTTGAACGCGATGTACCGCATCTGCTTGCGTCGGCGGGTGCCGCTCGCGGCGCTGGATTATCCGGCCGTGATGGGCGCGCGGGCAGTCGAGACCGCGCTGGATGTGTTGGCCGGCCGGCCGACCTTGAAGCGCGCCGAAGTGCCGGTGAAGGTGGTGCTGCCAAAAGGCATGGAAACGGCAAGCGTCAAGGCCGATGTGTTCGCCGAGTCGCATGTCGAATGGGATTCGCCCGGCGATAAAATCCTCTCGCAGGGGCCCGCGTTAGCGAGCGGCTTCGGCGGCAAAACTGAACACGGCGAAGACCAAAATGGCGGCGACCTACGACAAAGCGGTTGAGCGGTTTGAGCGGTTGATGCGCGCGCCGGTCGAGACCCGGGTGCGCGCGCCAATGGACTTGGCGAGATTCACCGGCTGGCCGAACAGCAGCGTCTACCGCGCGGCCGCGGCGCTGGAAGCGGAAGGCTTTTTGTCGCGCGACGCCGACGGCGCGTTCGTGCGCGGCGCGCAGAGTTTGCGGGTCGGCTGGTCAGCGCAGGGCTTCGGCCGCATGGCGCTACTCGGCCCGCCGGTGTTGGCGGCCGCGCGACGGATGTTCGACCGGTCGTTCTTTGTCGCGTCCATCAGTCGCCGCGCGCTCACCGTCGGCTCGTACTGCATGTCGCGCGGCGACAGCGATGCGCAACTGCAAGCGCGCTACGAGTTGCGCGAGAACCCCGACTGGGGCGGCGAGAACGGCGACGGCGCGCGCGCGGCGCGGGTGGATACGCTGCACATCGACGCGGCCGGGCGGCGCGCGTTCTTTTGGGTCGCGCCGCTGGCCGAAGCGCCGGGCCGGCCGGCGCGCATGGCGTGTTTGGGGCTGGTTCCGCGCCACGGCTTGCATGTTCGCGACCCGGAAATTGTGCGCGAGGTGGCCGCGGCGTTTGCGGCGCGGCTGGAAGGCGGCGAATGAAACGCAACTGGGACGACGAGTTGCGGTTCTCGGACATCCTGCCGCATTTTGCCGTCACGCTCGCCGACTTCGCCAAGCGCAGCGCCGCGGTGCGCGCGCGGTTTGCGTTTCAGACCGCGCGCTACGGGCCCGCGCCGCGCCAGTGGTTGGAATGGCTGCCGGGCGATGATGCGAACGGCCGCATGATTATGTTCATCCACGGCGGCTACTGGCGCGCGTTGCGGGCTGAGGACCATCGCTTCGTGCTGCCGGCGTTGCGCCCGGCGGCCGCGGTTGTCGCCAACGCCGAGTATCGCCTGCTGCCCGGCGTTCGCATGTCAGACGCGGTGGCCGACATCGTCGCGGCGGCGCAAGCGTTGTTGGCGCGATTTCCGGGTCGCGAATTGACATTAGCCGGGCATTCCGCCGGCGCGCACCTGGCCGCCTGCGCGGCTCTCGACGCAAGCATCGCGGCGCGGGTGTCGGGCTTGGTTTTGTTGAGTGGTTTGTATGACCTAGCGCCGGTGACGCGCAGTTTTTTGCAAGCGGAATTGCATTTAACCGCAGCCGAAGTGGCGGCGTATTCCATCGCCAACCGCCCGCCCGCGGCTCCCGCGTTGCTGTTGGTCGGCGCGCGCGAGACGCCGGTGTTCCACGCCCAAGCCGCGCAGTACGCCGCCAACGCCGCCGATGCCCAACTGCGGCAAATTGCGGGCGCTGACCACCTCACCATCTTGGCGCAGTTGGCAAAGCGCGAATGGCAAATCGACGCAATCGCCGGAATCGCTTCGACTCGCCATTGATGGACAGGCGAGAAGCAGCGTCGATTCGCTTCTGCCCCCGTGTCGCGGCGCTTTCGAAATGACGATGCTTTGCGCCGCGCTAATGCGCTTCCATCCAGTTGCGGCCGTGGCCGGTGTCGACGACTAACGGGACTTTTAACTCGGCCACGGTGGACATCGCTTCGACCACCGCGT
>RKSI01000187.1 GCA_007570905.1 Gammaproteobacteria bacterium | reverse complement strand
GGCGGCGCCAGCCGGATGACGCGCTCTGCGGCGACATTAATCAGCAGTTCATGTTCCAGCGCAACCTGCGCCAGCGCCTGGCAGGGGCGGTTCAGTTCAACGCCTATCAGCAGGCCGCGCCCGCGAATGTCGGCGACCGCAGCGACGCCGTCCAGCGCGCGCCGCAGTTCGCCCAGCAGATAGTCGCCGGTGCGCGCGGCCCGTTCGTGCAGTTTGTCCTTCTCCATCGTCCCGATGACCGCGAGCGCCGCGGCGCACGCCAGCGGGTTGCCGCCGAAGGTCGAGCCGTGCGCGCCGGGGATCAGGTGCCGCGTCGTCTCGCGCGGACCCAAGCAGGCGCCGACGGGCACGCCGTTGCCGAGCGCCTTGGCCGTCGTCAGCAGGTCGGGCGTGGCGTCTTCGTGCTGAAAGCAATACCAGGCGCCGGTCCTGCACAGCCCGGTCTGCACCTCGTCCAGAATCAGCAGCAGGCCGCGCCGGTCGCACAACTCGCGCACCGCGCGCAGCGTGCCGTCGGCGGGAATGCGAACGCCGTTCTCGCCCTGAATCGGTTCCAGCATCACCGCGCACAGCCCCGGCGTCCGGTCGGCGGTTTTTTCCAGCGCGGCGATGTCGCCGAACGGCGTCTGGACAAAGCCGGGCGCAACCGGCGGCGGCGTGCCGGGGTGCTCGCCGAGCGGGTCGGTCGCGCTCCAGGCGCCCAATGTGCGTCCGTGGAACGCGCCGCGCGCGACCGCGATAACCGGATGGTTGTTGCCGTTTGCGCGCGCGGCAAGGCGCGCAATCTTGATGGCGGCCTCGTTGGCCTCGGCGCCGGAGTTGCAGAAAAACGCCGTTTCCAGGCCGCTGATGCGCGCCAGTTCGCCTGCGAGTTTTTCCTGCGCCGCAATCCGGTAAAGATTGGAGGTGTGCGTAACGCGCCGCGCCTGTTCGCACAGCGCCCGGGTCACCGCCGGGTGCGCGTGACCGAGGCTGCAAACGGCGATGCCGGCGACGGCGTCGAGGCAGCGCCGGCCCTTGTCATCCCACAGCCACGCGCCTTCGCCGCGCGTGAACGCAACCGGCAGGCGCGCGTAGTTCTGCATCAAACTTGCGGAAGCGTCCAAAGCGCTCATTGGGGGAGGGGCGTCCATCGGCCATGCCCGCTCACAGGCATCCCGTTTCCCTGATTTTGTCGTAAATCCGGTTCACCAGCGTTTCCGGCGTTTCCTTGCTGGTGTCCACCTCAATCTCGGGGTTGGTCGGCGCCTCGTAGGGGTCGCTGATGCCGGTGAAAGATTTGGTCAGGTTCTGCCGGGCGCTGCGGTAAAAGCCCTTCACATCGCGTTCCTCGCAGACTTTCAGCGGCGTGCTGACATAGACTTCAATGTAAATGCCGTAACGCGAAATCAGCCTGCGGTTGGCGCGGCGGTCGGCCTCATAGGGCGCGATGGGCGCGCAGATGGCGATGCCGCCGTTCTTGGTGATTTCGCTCGCGACAAAGCCGATGCGCCGCACATTGATGGAGCGGTGTTCCTTGGAGAAGCCCAGTTCGCTCGACAGGTTGGTGCGTACGATGTCGCCGTCGAGCAGCGTCACCTGCCGTTCGCCCTGTTCCAGCAGTTTGGTAACCAGCATTTTTGCGAGCGTCGTCTTGCCGGCGCCGGAAAGGCCGGTGAAAAACACCGTAAAACCCCGTTCCTTCATCGGCGGGTAGGTGCGGCGCAGCACTTTGGCGACCTTCGGCGGCGTGAACCAGCCGGGAAGTTCCTCGCCGCTCGCCAGCATCTCGCGCATTTTGGTGCCGGAGATGGTCAGCAGTTCGGCGGAAGAGGCGGCGTCGCCGGCGAAGGTGTATTCGCGCTTGCCGGGGTCGTAGGCGATTTCGCCGAAGGCGACCGGTTCAATGCCGATTTCGGCGGCGTGGCGGACGAACAGTTCCTGCGCCTCAAACGGCCGGTAGAACGACTCGCCGCGGCTGCCTTTGCGCGGGCCGGCGTGGTCGCGCCCGATGATGAAGTGGGTGCAGCCGTGGTTTTTGCGTATCAGCCCGTGCCACAGCGCCTCGCGCGGGCCGGCCATGCGCATCGCCAGCGGCAGCAGCGACATCGCAACGCTGTGCGGGGGGTATTCATCCATCACCGCGCGGTAGCAGTGCACGCGGGTGTGGTAGTCGATGTCGTTGATTTGCGTGATGCCGACCACCGGGTGTATCAGCAGTTTGGCGCCGGCGTCGCGCATCGCTTTCAGCGTCAGTTCAATGTGCGCGCGGTGCATCGGGTTGCGCGTCTGGAACGCGACAACCCGGCTCCAGTCGTTGTCGCGGAACAGTTGTTTCAGTTGCGCCGGCGTGTGCCGGTGTTGCGGGTAATCCACATGGTGGGGCAGGGCGATTTTTTCAAGCCTGCCGCCGAGGTAGATGGAGTGGCTGGAATGCAGCAGGTAATGCGCGCCGGGGTGGGATTCGTTGAGCGTTCCGTACACCGCCTCGGACTCGCGGCGCAGGTCCGGCTTCCAGATGTCGCGGACTGTCATCACCGCCAACGCGAAGTTCTCCTCGTCGCGCAGCGTAATCCGGTCGCCCGGCGACAGCGGCTCGGCGAATTGCGGCGTGACATCCAGCGTTACCGGTATCGGCCACAGGTTGCCGTCGGCCAGGCGCATGCCGGAGAGCACGCTCTGATAGTCGGCCTTGCCGAGAAAGCCGTCGAGCGGCGCGAACGCGCCGTTCATCAGCAGTTCAATGTCGCACTGCTGGCGCGGCGTCAGTTGCCACAGCGGCAGGCGCAGCGCCTCGTGCAGCAGCGCCGTCTGCCCGTCGTCCGGCGGGTGAATTTTGCGGTCGGTCATGGTGTCGCGGGTTGCAGGGTGCGGCAGTTTATCATGAAGAGCGCCGCGCAGTAACGCAGACAGCGGCGCAGGAGTTTGCCTTATCTCCTTGATTGGGCGCGCTTTGCAGTTTGCCGCATTGCGGGCTTGATTTTATCCTCTGCGTGTGAAAAATAATGCTTTCATCTGCAATTCCCGGCAACGGGAATTCTTCGCAATGATAAGGTCGCAAAGAAAAGGCTGGCTGAAACGCCTTTTGCCCAGAGGCGCGCCGTTGTCAATGCTGCTGGCAGCCGGCGCATTGCACGCCGCACCGGCAGGGCTTCCCTTTGCCGAAGATTTCAGCTCCGCCTCGCTGCACGACGATGTCCGCTCGACTGCCCGCTGGTCCACCGCCGGCGTCACCATTCCCGCCGGAGAATGGGTTGCCGGGGTGCGCTCCAGGAAAATCAACCTTCAGGCCGCGGTTCCGCGCACGCTGCTGCTGACCGTTGATGCGCACGAACCCGGGAACACCGCCATTGTCTGGGAACTGACGAACAACGGCGGCGCCAACTGGCACGGGGTGACTCCCGGGCGGATGTTTGTGTTTCCGAAACCGGGGACGGACCTGCGCTGGCGCGCCGACCTCCTGACCACTTTGGCGGGGGCAAGCCCGCGGATTACCCGTGTCGCCATCCGCGCCGTGAGCGGCAATCTGGCGGTGGAGATGAACGGCAGTCCGCTGCGCCACAACCAGTCCCCGCCTCCGCTGATGGCTTTCACCGGGCGTTCGACAGAGGCGCAAGTGACGCTGATTAACCGCGGCAGGGCGGTTTTGCACATTGACCGCATCACGCTTGAAAACGCCGGAAACACGGAGTTGTTTTCCGCGGACTTTGGCGACGGCCCGAGGACAATCGCGGCGCAATCCTCAGTCTCGTTCACGCTGCGTTACGACGCGAATCTGCCTGGCGCCAGCACCGCGCGCCTGACGATTGTCAGCGACAGCGTTGACCGGGCCGAATGGGAAACGGAATTGCCCGGCCTCGGCGTTGAACCGGATTTGATTGTGTCCCAATACGCCTTCGGCAGGTTCCCGTTGCTGGGCGGCCATTTCGAGATTGGCGACTGGCCTTTCGGCAGGGCTGTCAGCGACCATGTATTCATCATCAACAAAAGCCCGCTTCCGGTCAGAATCACCGCCATCGGCGTCACCCCCCCGGCGGGCAAGATGCATTATCTGGCGCAGCCGGTATTGATAGTCCCGCAACAAGACGCGGTCTTTCGCAACGAGATGGCCTTCAGGGTCACCCGCCCGGGCACGCAAACCGCGACCTTCCGGATTTACACCGACCTTTCCGCCAGCCCGGTTTTTGAGATGAGCATGCGCGCGCGGGGCCTTGCGCCGGACATGGATGTGTGGATAGACGAACATCTTGTCGCCGCGGGTGATGTCCATGACATCGGCGAAGTGGTTTTCGGCACGACGCTGAGCGTGCCGGTGCGGTTTTTGAGCGACGGCAATGCGATGCTGAAAGTGGACGGAATCACCGGGCGCGGCGGCTCCGGGCTTTATACAGGGACGGATGCGACTGATTTTCCCGTTGTCCTGCCCCCCGCAGACACCGCGACGGTCTCGTTGCATCTGCGCCCGCTGGTGTCCGGGGCCTTCACCACGACGCTGGTCATCGCCGGCAACGCGTTTGACGGCGTCTCAAGGGCCGACGGCAGATTGCCTGAATTCGGCAGCGCGGAAAGGATGGCCATCCGCGCGCAGGCGGCGAGGCACGGCCTCTCGGCATTCGCCGCCGCTCCCGATGTCTATGCCGACACCACCCGTGCGTACACCTTGCGCGGTTTCAGCCGCGTGCCGGAGGTCAGCCTGGAGGTCGCCGGGCGCGTTTTCCGGGAAGGCGCGGCGAGTTATGATTTTGGCCGGGTGCGAACGAACACGACGGCCACCGTGATTGTCCACATCCGCAACAACGGAGTCGGCGCCCTCGCCATTCATTCGGTGGAGCAGGAGGCCGGGAGCCGCGACGATTACAGTTTTTCATTACCCGGCCCGCGCGTGGTCGCGGCGGGCAGTTCGGCTTCGCTGGCGGTGATTTTTGACCCGCAGGCCACCGCTTCGCCGCTTCGCGGGCGGTTGCGCATCCACACCAGCGATCCGCAACACGCCGAATGGGTCGTGAATCTGGCCGGGGAAGGCACCGGCCCGGAGATTTCGGTCAGTTTGTCCACCGGCGGCGCCGTCACGCAACTTGGCAACC
>RKSI01000119.1 GCA_007570905.1 Gammaproteobacteria bacterium | reverse complement strand
GGGCGGGGCTGCGGTCAGGTGCGGTGTTGCAGCAGCAGGCCGGCGCCGAGTGTCAGGCCCATTACGAGGAAGAAATCTATCACTTCCCAGACGATGCTTTCGGCCACGCCGACGACGATGAACTGAATCACGACCGCCGCGCCGAGCACGCCGAACAGCGCGCCGACGACCTTGCAGCCGGTTTCGGTGTCGTTCCAGAAAGCGAGCACGCCCAGAATACAGGCGGCGACGGACAGCGCGTCAATGTACGGCCACAATGTGGACGACATTGAAAAGTCCTGCGTCCAGTTCAGCAGCACCGCGGCGGCGGCGGCCAGCATCAGATATGGAGTTATTTTTGTAATCATCATCATGTCCTCCCTGGTCAGGTTGTGCCGCGAGAATACCGCAAACGCCGCGCAAAAAACACCGGAAACTAACCGGCCCTTTCCAACTAATCCGCCTTTTCCAGGCTTTCTTTCAGCAATCGGTTGACCTCGGCGGGGTTGGCGCGGCCTTGTGTCGCCTTCATTACCTGGCCGACGAAATAGCCGAACACCTTTTCCTTGCCGGAGCGGTATTGGGCGACCTGTTTTTCGCTGTTGGCGAGCACTTCGGCGATGACGGCGGCGAGTTCGCCGGTGTCGCTGATTTGCGCGAGGCCCTTGCCGGCGATGACCTCGTCGGCGCCGGCGCCGGTGCGCCACATCTCGTCGAACACCTTGCGCGCGGTATTGCCCGTCAGCGTGCCGTCCGCGATGCGGTCGAGCAGGCCGGCCAGGCGGCGTGCATCGAGCGGGCAGTCGGCGATGCCGATGCCGGCGTGGTTCAGCGCCGCGCTCAGCGCGCCGGTCATCCAGTTGGCGGCGAGTTGCGGGCCGCCGCCGCATGCGCCGGCGCAGTCCTCAAACCAGGCGGCCATCTCCGGCGACGCCGTCAATTGCACGGCGTCGGCCTGCGACAAACCGTAGTCGCGCACAAAGCGCTCGCGCATCTGTTCCTGCAATTCCGGCAGCGCGGCGCGCACCTCATCAACCAGCGACGGCGGAATCGCCACCGGCAGCAGGTCGGGGTCGGGGAAATAGCGGTAGTCTTCTGCCTCTTCCTTGCCGCGCATCGGGCGCGTCGCGTCGAGGTCGGGGTCGTAGAGGCGCGTCTCCTGCGCCACTTCGCCGCCGGATTCCAGCAGCGCCGCCTGGCGCTTTATCTCGTGGCGTATCGCGCGCTCGACAAAGCGGAACGAGTTCAGGTTCTTGATTTCGGCGCGCACGCCGAGGCGCTTGGCGCCCGCCGGTTTCAGCGACACATTGACATCGCAGCGCAGCGAACCTTCCTGCATGTTGCCGTCGCAAATGCCGAGAAAGCAGCCGATGGAATGAATCTTTTTCATGTACGCCACCGCCTCGCCGGCGCTCGCAAGCTGCGGGCGCGACACAATCTCCATCAGCGGCGTGCCGGCGCGGTTCAGGTCCACGCCGGTCATGCCGTCCGCCGCGCCGTGCACCGACTTGCCGGCGTCTTCCTCCAGGTGGGCGCGCTCGATGCCGACGCTCTTGACGCCGCCGTCGTCCAGCGCGATTTCCAGTTGCCCGTCCTCGACTATCGGCGATTCATACTGGCTGATCTGGTAGCCCTTCGGCAGGTCGGGATAGAAATAATTCTTGCGCGCGAACACCGAGCGTTCGGCGATGCGCGCGTTGATGACAATGCCGAAGGCGACGGCCATTTTCAGCACGCCGCCGTTCAGCACCGGCAGCACGCCGGGCAGCGCGATATCCACCGCGCAGGCGCGGGTGTTCGGCGCGCCGCCGTAGGCCGACGCCGCGCCCGAGAACATCTTGCTCGCGGTTTTCAGCCGCATATGCAGTTCCAGGCCGATGACCGGCTGCCAGCGCTCCGTCATTCAAAGCCCTCCGGCATGCGGCGGTGCCAGTCGGTCTCGCGCTGGTAGCAGTGGCCGGCGCGGAACAAATCCTGTTCGCGGAAATGCGGCGCAATCATCTGCATTCCGACCGGCAGGCCGCCGGCCACGCCCGCCGGCAGCGTGATTGCCGGCAGGCCCGCGAGATTGACGGCGATGGTATAGACATCGGACAGATACATGGTGACCGGGTCGCCGGCTTTCTCGCCGAGTCTGAACGCGGTCGTCGGCGACGCCGGCCCGACCAGCACATCGGCGCGCTCGAACGCGCGCGCGAAGTCGTCGCGTATCCGGCGGCGCGCCTTCTGCGCCTTCAGGTAATAGGCGTCGTAGTAGCCGGAAGACAATACATATGTGCCGACCAGCACGCGCCGCTTGACCTCGGCGCCGAAGCCTTCGGCGCGCGTGCGCGTGTAAAGGTCGTCGCAGTCCGCCGGCGCGTCGCAGCGGTGGCCGTAGCGCACGCCGTCGTAGCGCGCCAGGTTGGACGAGCATTCCGCCGGCGCCAGGATGTAATACGCCGGCGCCGACAGCGACATCGCCGGCAGCGACACCTCGACTGTCTCGCAGCCGAGTTGCCGCAGCGCGGCGACGGCCTGCTCGATGACCGCGCCGATGGCCGGGTCGAGGTCGGCGCCGAAATATTCGCGCGGCAGGCCGACGCGCAGGCCGCGAATGTTCGCGTCGGCGGGCGGCGTGTAATCGGGAACCGGCTCGTCCATGCTGGTCGAGTCGCGCGGGTCGAAACCGGCGATGGCTTGCAGCACCAACGCGCAGTCGCCGGCGCCGGCGGCGAGCACGCCGGCCTGGTCGAGGCTGGAGGCGAAGGCGACCATGCCGTAGCGCGACACCCGCCCGTAGGTCGGCTTGACGCCGGTGACGCCGCACAGCGACGCCGGCTGGCGTATCGAGCCGCCGGTGTCGGTGCCGGTGGCGCACGGCGCAAGGCGCGCCGCCACCGCCGCCGCCGAGCCGCCGGACGAGCCGCCGGGCACGCGCGCGGCGTCCCACGGGTTGCGAACCGCGCCGTAGAAACTGTTCTCGTTGGACGAGCCCATCGCAAACTCGTCCATGTTGGTCTTGCCGAGCATGACCATGCCGGCGGCGTTCAGCCTTTCGCTGACGGCGGCGTCGTACGGCGACACGAAGTCGGCAAGCATCGCCGAGCCGCAGGTCGTCGCCACGCCTTCGGTGCAGAACAAATCCTTGTGCGCGTAGGGAATGCCGGTCAGCGGATGGGCGCCGCCGTCGCGCAGTTTGCGGTCGGCGGCATGCGCGTCGTCCAGCGCGCGTTCGGCGGTGACGCTGATGAAGGCGTTGAGTTCGGCGCCGCGGTTTTCAATTCTGTCGAGAAAAAAGCGCGTCAGCTCGACGCTGGAGAAATCCCCGTTGCGAAGCCCGCGCGACAACTCGCCCAAAGACCGGTTCAGCATGGCGCCTCTCCGTCCCCGTCAGTCTATGACTTTGGGGACGAGATAGAAGCCGTCGCGGGTGTGCGGCGCAATCTTCTGAAACGCATCGCGCCGGTCGTCTTCGGTGACCTCGTCGGCGCGCAGCCGCTGCACCGCGTCAAGCGGGTGCGCCAGCGGCTCGACATCGTCGAGGCTGGCCGACTCGAGGCGCTTGACGAGGGCGAGAATGGCGGACAAATCGCGCCCCAGCCCCTCGACCTCGCCGTCGCCCACTTTCAGGCGCGCGAGGCGTGCGAGTTTGATGACTTCTTCAATGTTCATGGCGGCGGAAAGGACAGCCTGCGCCGGTTGCGAAATCCGGCGGACGCTGGTATTATGCCAGATGCACGACCGGATGTTGCCGCCATGAACCCGCCGCAGAACCGCCGCAAAAGCGCCATAAAGGGCGCCATAAAAGCGCCGCAAACCGCCGCAAAAGGCGCCGCAAAAGCGCCGCCAAACCCGTAAAACCGCAACGCAACCAGTGGCAAACATATGATAAACAGTCTGTTCGGCTTTTTCTCCGACGACCTCTCGATAGACCTCGGCACCGCCAACACGCTTATCTGCGTGAAAAACAAGGGCATCGTCCTGAACGAGCCGTCGGTGGTGGCGATACGCTCCGACCGCTTCGGCGGCGGCGGCGTCATCGAGGCGGTCGGCCAGGAAGCCAAGGAAATGCTGGGGCGCACCCCGGCCAACATTCGCGCAATCCGCCCGATGAAAGACGGCGTCATCGCCGACTTCACGACGACGGAGAAGATGCTTCAGTTTTTCATTCGCAAGGTGCACCAGAACAAACTGCTGAAGCCCAGCCCCAAGGTGCTGATTTGCGTGCCGTGCGGCGCGACGCAGGTTGAAAGGCGCGCCATCCGCGAATCGGCGGCGGGCGCCGGCGCCAGAAAGGTCTATCTGATAGAAGAACCGATTGCCGCGGCCATCGGCGCCGGCCTGCCCATCGGCGAGGCGCGCGGCTCGATGATCCTCGACATCGGCGGCGGCACCTCCGAGGTCGCGGTGCTGTCGCTCAGCGGCATCGTCTATTCGGCGTCGGTGCGCATCGGCGGCGACAAACTGGAAGAGGCCATCGTCAACTACATCCGGCGCAATTACGGCGTCCTCATCGGCGAGGCCACCGCCGAGAAGGTCAAGAAAAAGATCGGCACCGCCTACCCCAGCGCCAAACTGATGGAAATGGAGATCATCGGGCGCAACCTGTCCGAGGGCGTGCCCAAGAACTTCGTCATCAACAGCAACGAGATTTTCGAGGCGCTGCAAGAGCCTTTGTCGGGCATCGTCGCCGCGGTCAAGACGGCGCTGGAACAAACGCCGCCGGAACTCAGTTCCGATGTCGCCGAACGCGGCATCGTCCTGACCGGCGGCGGCGCGCTGCTGAAAAACCTCGACAAACTTCTGATGCAGGAAACCGGCATTCCGGTGGTCATCGCCGACGAGCCGCTGACCTGCGTCGTGCAGGGCGGCGGCAAGGCGCTGAGCCTGCTCGGCAAGAAGAAAACAGAATTCCTGATGAGGGAATAGGCCGGCGGCGCGACCGGCGGGAAGCACAACGCCATCAAGCAACTGTTTCGCCTTCGCAGCCTGTTCCCCAGGCTTGTCTTTTTCTCGGCGCTGGCCGCGGCGCTGATGGTCTATGACCACCGCTACGGCCATTTCAGCGAAGAGCGCGCGCCGTTCGACCTCATCAGCATCGACGC
>RKSI01000081.1 GCA_007570905.1 Gammaproteobacteria bacterium | reverse complement strand
GCCGTGGAGATGGGCGCCTCGCGCATGGAGGTGGCGCATGTGCAGTATTACGGATGGGCCTACCACAACCGCGCCTCGCTGATGCCGAAGCGCGAACAACTGGAACGGGCGACCGAAGTGGTGGAGCGCGCGCGCGAGCGGCTGAAGGGCGTGCTGGTCATCGACTATGTGGTGCCGGACTACTACGCGCGCAAGCCGAAGGCGTGCATGGGCGGCTGGGCGCGGCAATTCCTGAATGTGACGCCTTCGGGCAAGGTGCTGCCGTGCCACGCGGCGGAGAGCATCACGGCGCTGCGGTTTGACAATGTGAAGGAGCGCAGTTTGATGGACATCTGGCGGAACTCCGGGGCGTTTGAGAAATACCGCGGCACCGACTGGATGCCCGACAAATGCCTGTCGTGCCCGCGCCGCGAGATTGACTGGGGCGGCTGCCGTTGCCAGGCGTTTGCCATCACCGGCGACGCCGCCAACATGGACCCGGCGTGCGAATTCTCGGAGCATCACGAACATCTCGTGAACATTGCGCTGCTTGAATCCGGCAGCGAGGAGACGGATTTTGACTACCGCCGTCTGCGCGGCATTCCGGTGGTTCACGCCCGCGCCTGACATGGCCCCGCCCGCCGCCGCGCAGACGGCCAAATCCGACGCCGTGCACGAACTGTCCGGCCCGCAGGCGCAGCCCCGCCATCGGTGTTTCCGGGCCGGCGCCATTCATAACCTGTCGGTCAAGGAATACGGCCCCGAGCAAGGCAGCCCGGCGTTGTTCTTGCACGGCGGCCCGGGCAGCGGCTGCCGCGCCGCATTGTGCCGCCTGTTTCCGCCGGGCCGGTTTCGCATCATCGCGCCGGACCAGCGCGGCGCCGGAGAGAGCACGCCGAAGGGCTGCCTGGAAGAGAACACCACGCAGCACCTGATAGCCGACCTTGAAATGATCCGCGAGGCGCTGGGCATCCGGCGCTGGCTTGTCGTCGGCGGCTCGTGGGGCGCGCTGCTGGCCGTCGCCTACGCCGAGGCTTGCCCGGCGGCGGTGGCGGGCATCGTCGTGCGCTCGCTGTTTCTGGGCACGGATGAGGAACTGCAATGGGCCTTCGTGACCGGCCCGCGGACTTTCTACCCCGAACTGTACGAGTCGTTCAGCGGCCTGCTGCCGGAACAGGAGCGGCACGCGCCGCTGGCCGCCTGGTATCCGCGCATTCTGCACGACGACCCGGCCATCGCGGTGCCCGCGAGTTTTGTGTGGCACGACTACGAGCGCGCGCTGTCGCAGTTGCGCCCGTCGCCGCCGGCGTTCCCGCAAAACCTGTCGGCCATCGCCGATGCGACCAGAGCGCTGCCGTCCACGCCGCGGATGGAGGCGCATTATTTCTCCAACGGCTGTTTCCTTGAACCCGGCCAGTTGCTTGATAACGCGCACCGCCTGGCCGATATTCCCGGCATCATCGTGCAGTCGCGCTATGATTTGCTGTGCCCGCCGCAAACGGCGCATGCGTTGTCGCGCCGCTGGCCGGCGTGCGGTGTTGTTACTGTCGAGGCGGCGGGGCACAGCCAGTCCGAGGCCGGCGTCGAGCAGGCGGTGGCGCAGGCGGTCGCAACGGTCGCCGACGAGGCGGGATTGTGATGCGGTTGGTCGGCAAATCCGGTTTGTCGCCGGCGGCGGAAAGCCGCGGGCAGGGCGTGCTCGTGGCCGGCGGGCAGGGCTTCCTGCGGGTCGCTGTCGTGCCGGTTGTCGCGGGCAGGGCGTGCTCGTGATGCGGTGGGCCGCGAGATTGGCCGTATTGCCTCTGGCGGGCGTTGCCATCGCCGCCGTCGCGCAAGCGGCGCCGAAAATGGCCTACGAAGAACAGGTGTTCAAGGCCGATGGTTCGTCCTGGCGGCTGTCGGTGCCGGCAGGCTACCGGTTGGAACTTGCCGCCGAAATGGACGGGCCGCGAATGCTGGCGCCGGCGGGCGACGGCGCGCTGCTGGCCGGTTCGGTTTCCAAAAACATCTACCGTCTGGAACCTCCGTACACAAAGCCCGAAGTGCTGGCGGTGCCCGGCGGCTTTCCGCACGGCGTCGCCGTGCACAACGGCGATTTGCTGGTCGCCAGGACCGACGGGCTGTATCGCGCGCCGTACCGCCCGGGCGCGCGTCTTGCCGCGAAGGATTTTCGCAAAGTTGCGCCGCTGCCGAGCGGCGGCCACGCGAGCCGCACTGTGGCCGTCGGCCCCGATAACAGGATTTATCTGAGCATCGGCATAAGCGGCAACTGCAGCGACGAATACACCGGCGGCGACTACGACTTTGACGACTATCGCGGCGGCGTGCTGGTGCTGGCGCAAGACGAAGGCAAGGCGCGGTGGCGGCCTTTCGCGTCAGGTTTGCGCAACCCGGTGGGCTTTGACTGGCATCCGGAAACCGGCGCGCTTTACGCAAGCAATCACGGCCCCGACCACCACGGCTATGACCTGCCGCCGGAGTATTTCAGCCGCCTGGATGAAGGGTCATTTCACGGCATGCCGTGGTTTCAGTTCAACGGGCGCGAGGTGGTCCGCGACGACTGCATTGGCCGCGCGCCGCCGCGCACCGATGTGACGCCGCCGGTGGCGACCTTCCCGGCGCGCAACGGGCCGATGGGTGTCGCTTTCGTGCCGCGCGGTGCGGGCGACCCGGCGTGGGCCGGCGCCGCCGTTGTCGCGCTGCACGGTTCATGGGCGACCAGACCGCGCGGCGGCTGGATTGGCCCGAAGGCAAGCCGCCGCCCGCCGTGGCTGGCGCTGGTGCGCTTTGGCGGGGACGGCGCGGCGTCTGTAGAGCCGCTGGTTGAGGGCTTTCAGAACGCCGCCGGCGAGCGCCTGGCAAGGCCCGTCGGTGTCCTCTTCGGCGCCGACGGCGCGCTTTATTTCAGCAGCGACGGCGGCGCCGTTGAGGGCCTGTTCCGGCTTTCTCGTTCCCGGAGCGGCCATTAATCCGCCCGGCCTCTGTCCGGAGCAAGGATAGGCCGCCCGGCCCGCGCGCGGCAAGAACGGACGCACGCGGGCCGGGCCGAAGCGAGTCAGTTGGCCAGCAGGTTGGCGAGGATTTCGTTGATGCGTTTGAAGTCTTCCTCAAACAGGCCGAGCGTCGTGAAGTGCCCCCACAAACTGTCAAGCACTTCCAGTTGGCTGCCCGGAATCATTTCCTGTTCGTCGCGGCAGTCCTTAAGCGGCACGAACATGTCCTCGGAAAACGCAATCACGCAGGTTTTAGCAGTGATCCGCGACAGCGCCTGTTTCAGGTCGCCGCCGGCGAGCGCGCCGACATCGCCGTTTTTCCACTTGTCGGCCATGCACAGCAGCGCATTCGGGTCCATCGGCAGAAACCATTTCTCCCAGAAGCCGGCCATCAGGTCGTCGAACGACTGAATGTCAATGCGCCGCCAGGCTTCCTGCTTGTAAAACTCTGTGCAGGTGCCCATCAGCGCGAACACGCGGGCGAGCCGCCGCAGCCCGGTCTGCACATCGTTGGCGCCGGTGTATTCGCCGCCGTTCCACGCCGGGTCGGACTTCAGCGCCTCGCAAAAGGTGTCCACATACAGCGCGTCGTGCGGCGTGCAGCGCGCGGTGCCGGCAATCGGCGCGGCGCGGCGCACCATGGCGGGGTAACGCGCCGCCCACTCGTAGGTCTGCTGCGCGCCCATAGACCAGCCGAGCACCAGTTGCAGTTCGCTGACGCCGAAATGTTCGGTCATCAGGCGGTGCTGGGCGCGCACATCGTCGGCGATGTCCAGCGCCGGAAACGCCGACATGCCGTGCGGCGCCGGCGTGTTGTGGGGCGAACTGGACAGCCCGTTGCCGAGTTGGTTCGGAAACACGATGAAGTAGCGCGACGGGTCGAGTGCGTTGCCCTCGCCGACATAGTGCGCCAGGCTGCCGCTGGTGCCGGAAAACATGATCGGGAAAAGGATGGCATTGTCCTTCGCCTCGTTCAGTTTGCCGTGCGTTGAATAGGCCAGTTTGCAGTCCGGCAGCGAGCCGCCGCGCTCCAGTTGAAAGTCGCCGAGGTCAAAAACCTCGAACGCGCCGTGGTTTTCCGACGAGTAAAAGTCGTTGTTTAACATGATGATTTGTCCTCATGGAAGGGTGTTTATAGTTCGTCCAGTATTGCCCGGACTTTCCTCTGGTAGGCCCTCTCTGTAATCAGTCCGTCGCGGCGCAGTTTTTTCAGGCGCCTCAGGCGGTTTTCAAGCGATTGCCGGTCCTCCCCGCGCGCGCCTGCGGCTCTCACCGGGGTCGCGGGTTCGCCGGCGGGCGGCGCCAGCGCGATGTCGGGGTCAATCACTATCCAGTCGGTGCGGGTCTTGCCGCCGCGCGTCTTGGCGTGGCGCACGCCGGGCGTCAGCGCGACGCGGTAGCCGGGCCTGGCCGGCGTTGTGCCGCGTTCAGCCGCGCGCGGCGGATTGGCAAGGCCGGTTTCCCTGCCGAAAATCCAGCGTTTGACGATGCCCTTGTGCACCGAGCCGAAGATGATGTGCAGGCGCCCGCCTTTCCAGAACAGGCGCCCGGTGGTGTGCACGGGTTTTTTCACAAAGCCGACCAGCGAGGTGTTGTCCTTGCCCTGAAAGGCGATGTCCTGGTTCGGTTTGGCCTTGTTCAGGGCCGCGGACAGCGCCTTGCCGAAGCGCTGTGCCGCCGCCGGCGAGAACAGCGAGATGGTCTTGTCCAGTTGAATGTTGACGACGGTGTCGCTCGGCTTGTCGTCCGCCGGCGCCACTTTCAGGCCGGTCAGAATGGCGGCGAGCGTTTTCGGCGCGATCTTTGCCGGGTGGTCGTTGCGCGCGCCGCGCGCGCCGCCGCGGTCAACCAGCCGCACATATTCGCCGCCGCTTTGCCAGATGGTGCCGGGCGCCCCGGTGGCGGCGCCGACGGGCAATGCCGGCAGCAGGGCTGCGAGCAACAGCGCCGGCGCCGACAGATGGCGCCACCGGCGGCGCGGCAAGTGCGTCAGGCAGCACGACAAGCGCGACAGACACGCCAGACGGTGCGGCAGGCACACGAGGCGGCAGGGCAGGTGCGGCAGGCGGCGGGGGTTGCGGAAGGGGGTTTTCATGCCTGCATTGTAGCGCATCACGCGGGCGCGGGCACGGACAAAAAAAGGCGGGTGGTGT
>RKSI01000087.1 GCA_007570905.1 Gammaproteobacteria bacterium | reverse complement strand
CGAGAGCGACCTGATTGAATCCGTCTGCGACGAATTCGGCGTCGCCTACGAGGCGAACTGCGGCATCAAGCGCATGGTGGATGCGTTGAACCGCCATCTGCTGCAACTGCACGAGCGCGGCGAGCGCGCGGTGCTCATCGTTGAAGAGGCGCAAAACCTTGAACCGGAGTTGCTGGAACAACTGCGCCTGCTGACCAACCTGGAAACCGACGAAAGCAAACTGCTGCAAATCATCCTGATAGGCCAGCCCGAACTGCTCGACAAGATAGACAGCCCCGCCCTGCGCCAACTGCGCCAGCGCATCACCGCGCGCTTTCATCTGACCTCGCTTAACGCCGACGAAGTGCGCGCCTACATCGCCCACCGCCTGAGCATTGTCGGCGGCGGCCTGGAGTTGTTCAGCGACCGCGCGCTGCTGCGCCTTGCGAAACACAGCGGCGGCATCCCGCGCCTGATTAACCTGATTTGCGACCGCGCATTGCTGGGCTGCTTTTCTGAAAACAAACACCGCGTGGATACGCGCATTCTCGACCGCGCGGCGCGTGAAGTGCTGGGAGGCGCGCCGGAGAAAGGGGCGCGCAAACGAGCGCGCAAGGCGGCGCGCCGCGCGTTGGCCGGCGTGTCCGGCGGCTCACCGGCGGGCGCATCAATGGGCGCGTCGGCGCGCGCATTCGCGGGCGCGCCGGCGCGTGCGGGAGTGGCCGCAGCCGGTCTTGCGCTGATTGCCGCAAGCATCTGGTTTTATGGCGGCCCGCGTTCGGCGCCGCCCGGCGACGCCGCGCCGTTGCACGCGCAGGGCGCCGCAACCAAACCTGCCGTCAAGGGCGCCGCGCCGGGCAATGAAACCCTGCTCGCCGCAGCGCCGCCGGCAGAGCCTTTGCCGGTCACGCAGTCTGCGCCGCCGTCCGCCGTTGCCCACACCATGCTGTTGCAGCAGTCCGCCGGCGCGCCGCGCACAACGCCGCGCGCAACGCCGCCGCCGTCCGCCGCGCCGCCGCCCGCCGACTGGCGCGACGGCGTTGCCGTGCTCACGCCGGGCAACGCGGCAAACAGCGAACCGGGCGCCGCGCCGAACAATGGCCTGTATGACGCGACAAACAACCAATCAAACACCGCGCCGGGCAACGAGTTGAACAATGGGTCGGGCAACGCGACAAACGCCGCGCCGAACGCCGCGCAGAGCAACGCACCGAACACCGGCCCAAACGCCGCGCCGGACAACGCCCCGTACCGCACGCTGTTCGGTTTCTGGGACATTGAGTTGCCGCGCGAACTGGCCGAATCGCCGTGCCAATACGCGCTGCGGCACGGGCTGGATTGCTGGCACCGCCGCGGCGGTCTCGGCAGCATTGAACGCGCCAACCGCCCGGCGCTGCTGAAGATGGTCGCAAGACGCGACGGCCATCCCTTCTACGCGGTTCTGGAAGGCTTTACCGCGAGCGGCCTGGTGCGGCTGCATGTCGCCGGCGCCGGCGTGGATGTCGCGCGCCACGAACTGGACGAGGTGTGGACCGGCGAATACACCTTGCTGTGGCGCCGCCCGGCGGGTTACCTGAACACGCTTTACCCCGGCGACAAGAACGACACCGTGCGCTGGGTCGCGCAACGGCTGGCGACGCTGACCGGCGACCGCTCGCTGCTGCGGCATTCAACGGTGTACACGCCCGCGCTGGAAAACCGCATCCGCAATTTTCAGCGCCACTGCGGGCTTTTTGTGGACGGCCTGGTCGGCAAGGAAACGCTGATACGGATTAACTCGCTGACCGGCAAGGCGCCGCTGCTGCGCGACGATGTGCTGTCGTGCCGTTCAAGGCTGGGATAAAACCGATGTCGCACTGGAACGCAAAAACCTTCAGCCGGGACGGCAAGTCGTTCAGGGCCGGGATAACGCCAATGCCTGACTGGAACGCAAAAACTTCTGGCCTGGCCGGCAAGCCGCGCTGTTCAAGGCAGGGATAAACCGATGTCGTATATTCTGTCCGCGCTGAAAAAGGTTGAACACAAGCGCCGCAGCGAGCAGTTGCCGGATTTGCTGTCGGCGCATGATGAACCGCCGCCGCCGCCCGCCGCCCGCAGGCGCATGCTGACGAAGACCGTTGTCGCCGCCGGCCTGTTGCTGGCCGCCGGCGCGTGGTTGCTGCCGTCCGCCGGCGGCCAGCGAACGCTGGCGTGGCTGGATGAACAATGGTCTTCGGCGTCGTTTTCCAACTGGATGCCTTTCACGGTTTCGTCAGATGATGCACGCCGCCACGCCGCCGCGCCGGACAGCGCATTGAACGGCGCGTCTGACAAGGGACAGAACAATGGCCTGAACAAGCCGTTGTACAAAACAGTGCAAGTGCACGAATTTTCGGCGCTGGACAGCGTTGCCACAGTGCAGGACGGGCGCGTGAAGTTTCCCGAACCGCTTGCACATATCGCGCCGCCGCCGTCCGCCGCGCGGATGGCGCCGCTGCAACCGCCGCACACCGCCGCGCCGCCTGCCGCCATGGCAACGCCTGCCGCAACGCCTGCCGCTTCGCCGGCGCCGCTGCAACCACCGCGCACCGCCGCACTGCAACCCGCCGCCACAGCACCCGCCGCCACAGCACCCGCCGCGCCGCCGCCCGCCGCTGTGCAACGCGCCGCACCTCGCACCCCGCCCGCCGTCATGCAACGCGCCGCACCTGCCGCACCCCCGACCGCCGCGCTGCTCACGCCCGCACCGCGCACCGCGCCGCCCGCCGCGCCGGTTGATTTTGACAGTCTGCCGCCCGACACGCGCCGCCGCATTCCGGCGTTTTCGGTAACCGGCCATCTGTATTCGGACACGCGCCCGCAAGCCAACAAGGTCATCATTAACGGCGCCGCGCTGCGCGAGGGGCAGTATGTGAACGAGGACTTGATGGTCAGCGAGATTACCGACGCCGGCGTCATCCTGGATTTCCGCGGCCTGCATTTCCTGATTGGCAAGGCGAGGATCTTCCAGTAATGGCCGAAGTACGGGGAGCGCGGCTGCCGTTCGGGTTCGCGCAGAAGCACGGGCTGTATGTCGGCGAGGGCGACGAGGGCGTGTTGATGCTGTTCTGCCGCTCCGATGTGTCAATGAGCGCGCTGCAGGAAGTGCGCCGCATGTTTAACCGCGAGTTTTCGCTGCGCATGCTGGAAAGCGGCGAGTTTGACCAGGGCCTGCAGAAAACCTACGCCAACCAGAGCGGCGGCCTGTCGTTTGTCAGCGATGTCGAAGACCATGTGATGGGCATGGACGAGGTGGCCGCCGCCTTTGAGGAGCCGGAAGACCTGCTGAAAAGCGAGGACGACGCGCCCGTAATCAAGATGCTGAACGCCATCTTCTTTGAGGCGATACGCGAGAAGTCATCCGACATCCACATTGAGCCGTACGAACGCGAACTGCACATCCGCTTTCGCCTCAACGGGGTGCTGCGCACGATGCTCACCTCGTCGGTGAAACTGGCGCCGCTGCTGGTGTCGCGGGTGAAGGTGCTGGCGCGCCTTGACATCGCCGAGAAACGCCTGCCGCAGGACGGCAGAATCACCGTGCGCCTCGGCGGGCGCAGCGTGGATTTGCGCGTCTCGACGCTGCCTTCCAGTTACGGCGAGCGCGTGGTGCTGCGGATACTCGACAAGCAGACCGAGCAGATGCAACTGTCGCAACTCGGCATGGAGCAGGAACTGCAAAAGCGCTTTCACAGCATGGTCAACCGCCCGCACGGTATCGTCCTGGTAACCGGCCCGACCGGTTCCGGCAAGACCACCACGCTGTATGCGGCGCTCGCCGAAGTGGACCGCCGCGAACGCAACATCATGACCATTGAAGACCCGATTGAATACGACTTTGAGGGCATCAGCCAGACGCAGGTCAACACCAAGGCCGGCATGACTTTCGCGCGCGGCCTGCGCGCAATCCTGCGCCAGGACCCGGATGTCGTGCTGATAGGCGAAATCCGCGACAGCGAGACCGCCGACATCGCGGTGCAGGCCAGCCTGACCGGCCACCTGGTGCTTTCCACTCTGCACACCAACACCGCGCTCGGCGCGCTGACGCGGCTGTGCGACATGGGCGTCGAGCCGTTTCTGCTGACGGCGACGCTGCAGGGCGCGCTGGCGCAGCGCCTGGTCAGAAAGTTGTGCCCCGACTGCCGCGAGCCGTTCGAGCCGGACCTTGACGAACTGAAGTTCTGGGATGTGGACCCGGAGAGTTTCAAGGGCAAGTCGGTCTATCGCCCGAAGGGCTGCGAGGCGTGCCACCACACCGGCTACCGCGGGCGCTTCGGCCTGTTTGATTTTGTCACGATGGACGACACGCTGCGGCAGATGGTGCACGACGGCGAGACCGAACTGGCGATGGAGCGCCACATCCGCAAGACCCAGCCCAACCTCAGAACCCTCGGCCTGCAATACGCCTTCTCCGGCGACACCTCGCTCGACGAAGTGCTCTCCGTCACGCTGCACTGACCGAGCGCTGACAAAAGCCGCGCGGCCCGCGCCGGCCTTGCTATACTTGTCCCGACATGCAGGCATACAACTATCTGGCCTACGACAGCGACGGCAAGACCCGCAAGGGCGTGCTGGAGGCCGACTCCGAACGCCACCTGCGCCAGCAACTGCGCGAGCAAAGCCTGACGCCGATAGAGGTCTCGTCGGTCGGCGCCGCGCGCACGCTGTTTCAGTTTCGCCGCCGCCTCGGGCGCGGCGACCTGATGCTGATGACGCGCCAGTTGGCGACGCTGCTCGGTTCCGGAATGCCGCTTGAGGCGTGCCTGCGGCTGATGGCCGAGCAGGCCGAGAATGTGCAGGTCAAGCGGCTGGTGTCGGCGATACGCAGCCAACTCACCGAAGGCCGCACGCTCGCCTACGCGCTGCAAAACGCGCCCGCCGCGTTTCCGTCCGACTACATCGCCACGGTGTCGGCGGGCGAGGAAACCGGCCACCTGTCGCAGGTGCTGGAACGCCTTGCCGACGAGGTCGAGCAGTCGGGGCAGGCGCGCCAGTCGCTGATGACCGCGCTGATTTACCCGATGCTGATGCTGACGGTGGCGACCGCCGTCATCATCCTGCTGCTGGTCAATGTGGTGCCGCAGGTCACGCGCGTGTTTGTGCAGATGAACCAGGAACTGCCGCCGCTCAC
>RKSI01000185.1 GCA_007570905.1 Gammaproteobacteria bacterium | reverse complement strand
GGGCGCCTGCTGACCGACTCGACGCCGAAGGAACTGCTGGAGCAGTCCCGCTATCACCACGCAATCAGCCTGCAAAGCGGCGACCGCGACGCGGTCAAGACGCTGGAGGCGCTCGACGGCGTCACCGCCGCCGAGCAGGACATGGTGCAGCGCCGCTGGATTCTTTTCACGCAAAAAGACCGGCAGGCGGATGTGTACCGCGATGTCAAGCGCTGCGTCGCCGACCGCAAACTGGCGGTCTCCGACCTGCGCATGGAGCAGGGGCGGCTGGACGAGGTTTTCAGGGAAATCACCGCCGGGAGCATGTCATGAACGCCATCGCCGCGATCCTCAGGAAAGAACTGGCCGGCTATTTTGCGACGCCGCTTGCATATGTGTTCATCGTCATCTTTCTCGTCCTGATTGCCACCTTCACTTTTTATCTCGGCAATTTCTACGAGCGCGGCGAGGCCGACCTGCTGGCGTTCTTCCAGTTTCACCCGTGGCTGTACCTGTTCCTGATTCCGGCCATTTCCATGCGGCTGTGGGCGGAGGAGCGCAAGAGCGGCAGCATTGAACTGCTGATGACTCTGCCGGTCAGCGTCACGCAGGCGGTGCTCGGCAAATACATCGCCGCGTGGCTGTTCACCGGCGCCGCGCTGGCGCTGACTTTTCCGCTGTGGGTCACGGTGAACTATCTCGGCGAACCGGACAACGGCGTTATCTTCTCGGCCTATATCGGCAGTTTCCTGATGGCGGGGGCGTTCCTGGCCATCGGCTCGTGCATCTCGGCGACCACCCGCAACCAGGTCATCGCCTTCATCATCAGCATCGTCGTCTGCTTTGCGTTCATGTCCAGCAGCCTGCCATATGTGCTGGATTTGTTCGAGGCGTGGCTGCCGCAGATGTTGCTCGACACCATCGCCTCGCTGAGCTTTCTGACGCATTTCGCGTCCATCAGCAAGGGCGTCATCGACCTGCGCGACCTGGTTTATTTTCTGCTGATGATAGTGTTCTGGCTGACCGCCAATGTCGTGATTCTGGAAAGCGGCCGGGGGGAATGACATGAAACGCGACATGCCGGTTCCGCAGGCCGTTGTCTATGTGCTGCTGGCGCTGACCTTTCTGGTGCTGACGACGCTGTCCAACACGGCGCTGAAACACCTGCGCCTGGACCTCACCGAAAACAGCATCTACACGCTGTCGGACAACACGCTGAAAATCATAGAGGGCATAGACCAGCCGATTAACCTTTATCTGTTCTTTTCCGAGACGGTCAGCAGGGATTATTCGCCGCTCAGGAAATACCACACGCAGGTGCGCGAGTTGCTGGAGGAATATGTGTTTCATTCGGAAGGCAACATCCAGTTGCATCTGGTGGACCCGGAGCCGTTCTCCGAAGACGAAGACCGCGCCACCGGCTTCGGCCTGCAGAAGGTTCCGGTGCAAAACAGCGGCGACTCGCTGTATTTCGGCCTCGCCGGCACCAACGCGGTCGGCAACATCGAGGCGATACCGTTTCTGCAAACCAGCCGCGAGGTGTTTCTTGAATACGACATCGGCAAACTCCTCTACAGCCTGCTGAACCCGAAAAAACCGGTGTTGGGGCTGATGACGGACCTGCCGATGTACCCGACCGGCCTCGGCTCGCCCATCGGCAACCCCGATCGCGCGTGGGTCATCATCGAGCAACTGGAGCAGTTGTTCACCGTCAAACTGGTGTTCACCGACAGCGACCGCGTGGACGACGATGTGGACCTGCTGATGGTCGCGCACCCGCAGCGCCTTGAGGAGCAGACGCTGTATGCGATAGACCAGTATGTGATGGGCGGCGGCAAGGCGGTTTTCTTCGTCGACCCGCACGCCGAGGTGCAGGAGATTCCGGTTCCCGCCGACACGCCGCTGCCCGCCGCCGACATCCGGAGTTCGTCGCTGAACCGGTTGTTCAATGCATGGGGCTTCGGCGTCTCCGAAGGCACCGTCGTCGCCGACTTCGACCACGCGCTTCAGGCCGCCGCGCCCGGCCATGCGCCGCGCCGCCACATCGTGCTGCTCGGCTACCGGCAGGCCAACATGAACCAGGATGACGCCATCACCGCGATGCTCGGCCAGGTCAACTTCGCCAGCGCGTCCAACATAGAAGTGACCGACACCGAAAAAATCCGGATGACGCCGCTGGTGCAGTCGGGCTTCAACTCTATGCTGATGCCGTTGCAGCGGCTGCGTTTCGTCGCCGACCAGGCGGCGCTGGAAAGAGGGTTTGTCGCAAGCGGCAGGGAATACACCATCGCCGCCAAGATTGAGGGCGAACTGACCAGCGCCTTCGACGGGCCGCCGCCGCCGCCGAAGGAAGAGGAAGGGGACGGCGAAGACGGCGAGAGCGCCGCAGACAACGAAGAGGAAAAGCCGGCGGAAAAGCCGCAATACCCGCACATCGCGCAGACCACCGGCGCCGCCAACCTGCTGGTGGTGGCCGATGTGGATGTGCTGTCCGACCGGATGTGGGTGACGGTGCGGGAGTTTCTCGGCCAGCGCATCCAGCAGCCCCACGCCAACAACCGCGACTTCATCGTCAACGCGGTGGATCAATACACCGGCGGCAGCGAGTTGATAGGCATTCGCGGGCGCGCGCGCCTCAGCCGCCCGTTCACCCGCGTGATTGAACTGGAGCGCAAGTCCAGCCTTGAATACCGCGAGACCGAGGAGAACCTTCAGCGCAAACTGCGCGAGACCGAGCAAAAACTCAGCGAACTGCAAAGCCGGCGCGCCGATGTCAAGTCCACGATACTGACCGCCGAACAGCAGCAGGAGCTGGCCGGTTTCCGCGCGCAGATGCTGCAAACCCGCAAGGAACTGCGCGAGGTCAAGCACAAACTGGCGCGCGACATTGACGCGCTCGGCGCGCGCCTGACGGCCATCAACATCGGCGCGGTGCCGGCGGCTGTCACGCTGCTGGCGCTGCTGTTCGCGTTCATCCGCCACCGCCGGCGCTCGCGGCATGAGGCATGAGACATGAGCAGCCGTCTTTTCATCATGGTGCTGGCCGTCGCGCTGGCTTCGGTCGCCGCGGTGGTGTTCGTCGGCATGGAACAAGACCGCGGCGGCGCGCACAGTGCGCTGTTCCCGGATCTGAACATGGAGGCGGTCAACAGCGTCGCCGCGATTGAAGTGCGCGCCGGCGGCGGGCAGGTGAGCCTTGCGCGCAACGACGACAACCTGTGGCAGGTCGTGGACAAGGACAACCACCCGGCGGACACGGCCAGAATCCGCAGTTTGCTGCTGGCGCTGTCGGAGGCGCAGAAGGTCGAGCGGAAAACCGCGCAGCCCGCCCAATACGCGCAATTGGGCGTCGCCGACACCGATGCGGAGTCGGGCGCCGGCGTGCTGGTGCAGTGGTCCAACGCGCAGCGGCAGTGGGGGCTGATACTCGGCAACCCGAGCCGCCAGTTGAGCGAAGGCCAGTTTGCGCGCATTGAAGGCGAGGCGGCGAGTTGGCTGATTAACCGCAGGCTGTCACCCGACGCCGACCCGCAATCCTGGCTTGACAAGCGGATTGTGCACATTGAGCCTGCCGAACTGCACCGGATTGCGGTTGAGCACAAGGACGGCAAACCGCTTGAGGTGGTGCGCGACAAGCGCGGCGAGCCGCTGAAAATGGCGGTGATGCCGGAAGGCGGCGAACTGAAAGACCCCGGCATCCTGAACCGGCTTGCCGCCACCGTGGATTATCTTGACTTCCGCGAGGTCTATCCGCGCAAAGACGACTTCGCGCTGCCCGACACGGCCATCCGCGCGGTGTTCACGACATTCGACGGGCTGGAAATCGTCGTGCAGGCGTACCGCGTCGGCGAAAGCCTTTATGCGGTCATCGGCGCGCAGCACAACGAAGAGGTGATGGAGCAATCAGGCGCGGCGCAGGACAAGCGCGCGGAAGTCCGCGACCGGGCCGCGTCACTCGCCGCGCATCTCTCCCGGTGGTATTACCGCCTGCAAGACTCGCTCTACGAGCCGCTTGAAGCCACGCCCGAATCGCTGATAAAGCAATAGTTGCCCGCCGCGCCGCCCGCGCCGCCCGGCATCCGGAAACAAGCGGGCAGTTGTGCCGCCGCGCCAGAGGCTGCGGTTGCCGGCGACACTCTCATTTGTCTGCGGCCTTGTTCGTCTGCGGCAGTTTGTCCGCCGCGCCGCGCGCAATCTCTTCGGCCAGGCCGGTGTAGGTTTGCGGCGTCAGCGCCAGCAGTTGTTGCACGGCCTCGTCCGGCAAGCCCAGGCCGCGAATGCAGGCCGCCAGTTCATCCATCGTCATCCGGCGCCCGCGCGACAGCGCCTTGATTTTCTCGTAGGCGCCTTCCACGCGGTGTTTGCGCAGCAGCGTCTGAACGGCCTCGGTCAGCACTTCCGGGTGCGCGGCGAGAGCGGCTTCCATCTGCTGCGGGTCGGCCTCAAGTTTGTCCAGCCCGGCGAGCAAGTTGTCGGCGGCAATCACAAAATGGCCGAAAAGCGTTCCCAGCGAGCGCATCGCGGTTGAATCGGACAAATCGCGCTGCCAGCGCGAGACCGGCAGTTTATCGGACAGATGGCGCGCCAGCGCGCAGGCGACGCCGAGATTGCCTTCGGCGTTCTCAAAATCAATCGGATTGACCTTGTGCGGCATCGTAGATGAGCCGACCTCGCCTGTGGCCGCTTTCTGCACAAAGACGCCGATGGAGATGTAACCCCAGACATCACGGCACAAATCCAGCAGGATGCGGCCGGTGTGGGTCATCGCGTCCAGCAATTCAACGAGGCCGTCGTGCGGTTCAATCTGCGTCGTGCACGGCGCCGGGTGCAGCCCCAGCGAGCGTATCCAGTCGCCGGTCAGCGCCGGCCAGTCCACAGCGGGGCAGGCCGCATGGTGCGCGTTGTAGTTGCCGACCGCGCCGCTCATCTTGGCCGCCATCGGCGCGTCGGCGATTCTCTCCAGCGGACGCCGCAGGCGTTGGCAGAAGACGGCGATTTCCTTGCCCAATGTCGTCGGCGATGCCGGCTGCCCGTGCGTTCTCGCCAGCATTGGCAGCGCCGCATATTCCAGCGCGCGCGCGCGCAGCGCATCGTGAATCGCGGCCAGGCGCGGCAGCAGCACTTCGGCGCGCGCGCCTTTCAGCATCAGCCCCCAGGCCATGGAATTGATGTCTTCCGAGGTGCAGGCGAAGTGC
>RKSI01000206.1 GCA_007570905.1 Gammaproteobacteria bacterium | reverse complement strand
CAACCGACAACAACACTGATACCAATCCATATGAAAAAAGTCCTGCTGCCGGGCGAAACCCATTACCTCGACCACCCCATCATCGGCGTCCTGGCGAGGGTCAGCGAAGTGAAGTGAGGGGTTATTCCAGAAATTGCTTAATCACCACCCGCTTCCTGGCTCACCCCATGATTTGCCGGTCATCCCCAATCTCATCGGAATAAACGGCACTTGGCAATTCATGCGCTATGTCCAGTTGCTCGAGAACATCCAGCCATTTGTCGCCGAATGCATAAACTTCCTTTTGGCATTCTTCGACAATGCGTTGTTTCTCCGCCAGCGGCAGATTCTTGTATTCGGGGTGAAAGTCTCCGAACCCTGAGCCTGGAATTCTCTCACGGCCTTGCCGGACAACAAGAGATTGAATTTTGGGAGCGCGAACGCCTTGCACGGTGCAGTCCTCAATCATCCCTGCCATTACCCTGAGCGTTTTCCCTATCAAACCCGAAAAGCCGCGTCCTCGCGGTACGGGGAAACCAATGGACTTTGCCAGCCTCCCGTAAGTAACCGGCTTGTCCTCTATCTCGGGCGAAAGAACGCGCCCAACCAGCAAGACAAGCGCGTCCTCGGCAAACTTTTCATGGTCAATAGCAGTCATCCGGAAACCTCCAGCCGGCAATCAATGCCGATAACACTCCGGATTCAATGTTCCCCCGGTCCCGCCTCATGGAACAAATCCGCATAACTCTGATAAATGTACCTCCGATTACGCACTCTGCCGGTCATTTCTTTCAGGATGCCGCTGTCCACCATTCGCATGACCAGGTCGTTGGCCGCCTGGTAGCTCATGCCGATTAACTCCTGCACATCGCCGACCGAAACTATCGGGTGCTCGTAAAGATGTTCCAGCACGCGGTGGCCGTTGCCCGCGACGCGGCCCAGGTTTTCGGTTACCGCGCGCCTGTGCCTTTCGCGCAGGGCGAGCACCTGCCGGGCCGTGTCGGTCGCTTGCCGGCTTACTTCCAAAACGCCGCGCAGGAAAAAGGCGAGCCATTCCTCCCATGTCCCGGCATCGCGCACGGATTGCAACTGCTCGTAATATTGTTGCTGGTTCTGCCTGAAAAAATACGACAGATACAGAACCGGTTTCAGCAAAACCTTGTGCTCGCAAAGAAGAAAGGTAATCAGCAGCCTGCCTACACGGCCATTGCCGTCGCGAAACGGATGAATGGTCTCGAACTGGGCGTGAGCCAGGCCGATTTTTATCAACAGCGGCAGTTCCGAGTCGCGGTGCAGAAATTGCTCCATATCCGTCATCATCTGCGGCACCTTGTCCGGCGGCGGCGGGACAAAAGTGGCCTCTTGCACCGAGCAGCCGTGGGAGCCAATCCAGTTCTGCCGCTCCCGCAACTCTCCCGGCGAGCGGTCGGCGCCGCGCACCCCTTGCAACAGCCGCCGGTGAATTTCCCGAATCAGGCAGATGGAGACGGCGGCATCATCAAGGCATTCCAGGCCGTAGTTCATTGCGTTGATGTAATTCACCACTTCATCAACATCTTTCGGGCGGTCGGGCTGGAGTATCTTCGCTTCCGCCGCCAGAACATCCTGCAACGAACTTTGCGTCCCTTCAATCTGGCTGGACAGCACCGCCTCTTTGCGGACATACATAAAAACAAACAAGTCCGGGTGCGGCAGAGTTTGAATGGAGCCGTCCAGACGCCCCAGCGCCATGTCGGCTTTGGAGAGCAGAACCTGCAATTCTTCGTTCATGCGGACGGGTGGGTCGGGTGGCAATACCGACGGGATGAACGCTTGGTAGCCCTTCGGGTGCATCATGTATTGCCCTGCTCTGGATGAGCCTTCAGGCCGCTTTTTCGGAAATTCCGTCATTATTCAGTACCTTGAATATGGTATTTTCTCGGTTCCATATTCAAGGCTGCCTTTAATATAGAGGAAAATATTTCTATATTCAAGGCTACATTGAATATAGCGTGCTAATTTCTCCATATTCTGGGTAGACTTGAATATAAAGTGTCAATTTCTCTATATTATGGGCTACCTTGAATATAGAGCGGCAATTGGCCCATATACTTGGCTACCTTGAATATACGGCGTCAATTGCTCCATATTCAAGGCTGACTTGAATATGGAGGGAAAATTGCCCCTTATTCAGGGCTGCCCTGAATAAGGAGCGGCGGGGCAAAAATCAATGGAAACGGTCGTTCCCCGGCCCGGCTCGCTGTCTATCCTGACATCCCACCGGTACAGCCTGCACAAACGCTTCACAATATACAGCCCCAGCCCGAGGCCGGTGCTGGACTTGCCCTTGTAATTGCGTTCAAACACCCTTTCCAGTTGCCGCGCGTCCATGCCGGCGCCAGTGTCGCGGACAGTCAGCCTGTTGTTTTCCAAAGCCACCGATATGCGGCCCGAGTCAGTATAGGTGACGGCGTTGTGCAGCAGATTGTTCAGGATAATCCTCGCGCAATCCTCGTTGGCATGAACCACGGTGGGCTGTATGCCGCCGGCGGCCAATTCCACGCCGGGTTTCGCAAAGGCATCCGTGAAATCCCGGATGACCTGGTTCAAAATCAGGCTCAGGTCAATATCGGACTGTCCCTTTTTGCCTATGTCGGTTTCATGCGCGAGGTACAGAAAGATTGAAATCAGGCGCGACATGTCCTGCGCGTTTCTCTTGATTCTCCCGACCGCCGCGGCCACCGGCGCCGGCAGATTGCCCGCCGCCTCGATTAACTCCACCGAGGTCTTTACCACGGCAAGCGGCGTGCGAAGTTCATGGCTTGCGGTGGCGGTGAACGAGCGTTCGCGCTCGATGAAGTCATCCAGCCGCGACCTGTAATTGTCGAAGGCGTCGGCGATGACGCCAACCTCGTTGTTGCGGCGCCCGCCGGAAAGCCGCGTGCGGCCAAATTCCGGCGGCAGCGTGGAGATGTCGTGTGCCAGTTCCAGAATCGGCTTGACCACCCTTCTCGACAGCCAGTAGCCCACCAGCAGCAGAATCACCAGGTTCACCGCGGCGCTGCCGATGATGATGTAAACCAGTACCAGCTCAAAGTTCTCCACCTTGGTCACATCAAAAAGAAAATACCGGCGCCCGCCGTCCGCCTCCTCCACTTTCAGATGGTATTTGCGCCCGTCAAGCGCGACATCATGGTATGAGCCGGGCGGCCAGGCGCGCAGCCTTTCCATGTTGTGCGGCCTGGTCGCCGCGCTGCCCCAGTAAAGCAGGTCGTCTTGCCCGTCAATCTTCCGCCCGATGTCAAACACCGCCTCCCCGTCCGTGCCGCTCGCCTGCTGGACGGCGAGCGTCTCCAGAAAGTCCAGCAATGTCACCTCGACCAGTTCGCTCATCGCGTAAATCACGATGCCGAAAACAATGCTGGAAACGCCGCCCAGTACAAGGATATTGGCGATGATGCGGGCGTCGAGACTGTCGCGGGACCTCATGCCCCGTCCTCTTGCGCGCGCTCGGGTTCGGCCAGGCGGTAGCCGATGCGGTGTACGGTGTGCAGCAGCGGCGGCGAAAAAGGCTTGTCTATCGCGTTGCGAATCTCGTAGATGTGCACCCGCAGCAGGTCGCTGTCCGGCAGCGCATCGCCCCAGACGGCGCGCTCCAGTTCCTCGCGGCCGCACACCCGGTGCGTGTCGCGCATCAGTATCTCAAGAAGTCTGCGCGCGGTCGGTTTCAATTTGACGCGGTGGCCGGCGCGCGTGACAACCTGCGCGTTGAGATCGTACTCGAGGTCGGCCACCCGGAGTTTCCTGCTCAGCCCGCGGTTCACGCGGCGGTGCAGGGCCAGCAGGCGCGCCTCCAGTTCCTGCAGCGAGAACGGCTTGACCATGTAGTCGTCCGCTCCGACATTGAACCCGGCCAGCGTGTCGTCGGACTTGTCGCAGGCGGTCAGCATCAGCACGGGCGTCGTCTTGTCGGTCTCCTCGCGCAACTTGCGGCAGACATCCAGGCCGCCCATTCCGGGCAGCAGCAAGTCGAGAATAATCACATCAAAACTCCCGGACACCGCGAAGTGAAGCCCGGTTACGCCGTCATATGCGAAATCCGTGGTGTGTCCTTTTTGCTCCAGGTAGGCGGCAACATTGGCGGCAATATCCATGTTGTCTTCAATGATGAGAATGTGCATGTCGCTCCGGCTGCAAGGGATTTGCGCGTATTCTACGGGAAAATTGTCAAAAATCGGTTAATTTTTTCATTCACATAACATTCACTTCTTCTTTACGCCCGGCTCACAGGCGGTGAATATCATGATTGGCGACATAACCGGAAAAAGGAGGTTGCCAATGTCCGCATTAAACGCTTTCAAAAGACACGACGCCCGGCGCCGCGCAGCGCGCCTGACGCCGGTCCTTCAAAACAATGACGCCGGCGACAACGCCGTCAAGTCGTTCATCCGCTCCGCCTACGCGCGCTGCTACGGCGCCGACATCCGGGAGTTTCCGCCCTGCCTGGTCTCGTTCATGGACGAGCGCGGCGGTTTGCAGGCGGCGGTCGGTTACCGCGCGGCGTCGGCAGGCGCGCTTTTCCTTGAACAGTACCTGCAGCATCCCGTCGAGGTCGTGCTCGGGCGGCGACTGGCGCACGAGGCGCCGCGCGAAGACATCGTCGAGATCGGAAGCCTTGCGTGCCGTCCGGGAGGCATGCGCGATGCCGTCGCGGGCGCCACCGTCCTGCTGAAAGACATCGGCTTCCAGTGGGCGGTGTTCACCGCGACGACAATGCTGCACAACTCGTGCCTGCGGCTGGGCTTCGAGCCGGTCGTGCTGGGCGAGGCGAGGCGCGAGTTGCTGCACGACAGCGAGGCCGAGTGGGGCAGTTACTACGAGACCCGCCCGCGGATTATCGCCTGCGACATCGGCAGGAGTTTCACCTGCCTGGGCGGCGCCGGCGACGCCGGCATTCAACACAGGGCGGTGTGCAATGCACGCTGACAAGGAAAACCGCCTGCTGGCGGCAATGCGCGCCCGCCCGGGGCAAATCGCGCTGGCGTCGGAGGCGGGCGCCATGACCTGCGCGGAATTGCTCGACTCGGTGGACGAGTTTGCCGCGCGCCTCACCGCGCTCGGCACCCGCGTGCTGGGAATCTGGGCCGGGAACTCCGCCGCCTGGGTCATCGCCGACCTCGCGGGCCTGGTGGCGAATTGCACCGTCGTGCCGTTGCCGACCTTTTTCTCAGCCGCGCAAATCCGCCACGCGGTGGAGGACGCCGGCGTGGACACCATCGTCTGCGACACGCCGGCAATGACGGCGCTCCTGCCGGGCGCCTGGACGCGCCGCCGAACCCCGTTGCCGCTGGCGCTGGCGACGCGCACTGTCCGAAACCCGTGGCCTTTCCCAGCGGCGGTGCACAAGATTACCTACACCTCCGGCTCAACCGGCCACCCCAAGGGCGTGTGTCTCGGCTGGCGGGCGCTTGAAGATGTCATCACCGGGCTGTCGCATGCGCTGTCCGGCGTGCGGCTGACGCGCCACCTTGCGGTGCTGCCGCTTTCCACGCTGCTTGAAAATGTCGCCGGGGTGTATTTCAGCCTGTTCCGCGGCGCCGCCGTGCAAATCCCCGCGCCGCAAGCCGCGGGCTTCGGCAAGAATTCCCGACCCAACGCCGGCGCCTTCACAAACTGTCTGCGTGACAGCGGCGCCGACAGCGTCATCCTGACGCCGCAACTGCTGAAAATGGCCGTGCAGCATTCACGCAGCCGCGGCGGTTGCGGCTCGTTCCGCTTTGTCGCGCTCGGCGGCGGATGTTGCAGCAAGGCGCTGATTGCCGATGCGCGCCAACTGGGGCTTCCGGTGCATGAAGGCTACGGCCTGTCGGAATGCGGCTCGGTCGTGTCGCTCAACACGCCCGGCCACGACAAGCCGGGCAGCGTCGGGCGCGTGCTGGCGCACAAGTCGGCGAGGCTCGCCGCGGACGGAGAAATCATCATCTCGGGCAACAACATGCTCGGCTACGCCGGGAACGGCCTCGCCATCGGCGCCGACATCCGCACCGGCGACATCGGCCATATTGACGACGACGGCTTCCTGTTCATCACCGGGCGCAAAAAAGACATCTTCGTAACCGCCGGCGGCAGAAATGTCTCGCCGGAGTGGGTCGAGAAAGAACTGCTGCGGTTTCCGGAGATTTTGCAGGCCGCGGTTTTCGGCGACGCCTCCGAGACCAACACCGCGTGGATTGTAGCGTCCGGCGGAGTTTCGGCGGAGGCCATTGACGCCCGCGTGCGCGAGGCCAACCGCGCCCTGCCGGACTACGCCCGGGTGCACGACTGGAGGCCGGCGCCGGCGATGTTCTCGCCGGAAAACGGCCTGCTCACCGCCAACGGCAAACCGAGGCGCGCCGCCATCCGGCGGTGTCTCGGCGGCGCTGCGGCGGCATCCGGCGCTTTCCATGCAACTCATCGACTTTCCATGCAACATTGACAAGGAGAAAACACAATGAACTTTTATGACCGCCTTCAGCAGGCGACCGAAGAAGAACGCAAGACACTGCACTCCGCGCCGATTATTGTCGAGTGCCTGAAAGGCAATGTCTCGCTCGAGTCCTACACCGCTTTTCTGACGCAGGCCTACCACCATGTCAAGCACACCGTGCCGCTGCTGATGACGTGCGGCGGGCGGCTGCCGCAAGACATGGAATGGCTGCGCGAGGCGGTGGGCGAGTACATCCGGGAGGAAACAGGCCACCAGGAATGGATACTGGACGACCTCGAGGCATGCGGCGCGAACCGCGATGCAATACGCCGCGGGCAGCCGCACATCACCACCGAACTGATGATTGCCTACGCCTACGACACCGTGCACCGCCGCAATCCGGTCGGGTTTTTCGGCATGGTCAATGTGCTGGAGGGAACCAGCGTTGAACTGGCGTCGCGCGCCGCCGACATTTTCCAGCGACAACTCGGCCTGGCCGACAACGCCTTCCATTACCTGCGCTCGCACGGGGCACTGGACCTGGAACACATAGAGTTTTACAAGAGGCTGATGAACCGGCTGGATTCCGACAGCGACCGCGAAGCCGTGGTGCACAGCTGCAAGGTCATCTACAAACTGTACGGCGACATCTTCCGCAGTCTGCCGTCGCCCGCCGCCGTCCAATGAAGATAGCCGGCGCCAATGTTCTCCTGACGGGCGCAAGCGGCGGCATCGGCGAGGCGGTCTGCCAGCGCCTGCTGCGGGAAGGCGCGCGCGTCGTCGCCGTCGGGCGTTCGGAAAGCAGGCTCAACGGCCTGCTGCGGCATCCGTCGCCGGGCGGCGGCCTCTCCATCGTGATGGCTGACATCACGACCGGCGCGGGCAGGCGCAAAATTTGTGATGCGGTCGCAAAACTGATGCCGGAAATCAACGCCCTCGTCAACGCCGCCGGAGTCAACCGGTTCGGGGCGTTGCCGACCACAGACGAGGAGGACATCGAGCGCATTATCCACACCAACCTCACCGCCGTGATTCTGCTGACCCGGTCGCTGCTGCCATCGCTGCTGAAGAATCCCTCGGTGATTGTCAATGTCGGCTCGACTTTTGACAGCATCGGCTTTCCGGGTTTTGCGGTCTATTGCGCGGGCAAATTCGGGCTGCGCGGCTTCAATGAGGCGCTGCGGCGCGAACTGGCCGGCACGCTGGTCAGCGTGTGCATGGTCTCGCCGCGCGCGACCGACACGCCCATCAACCACAAAGCCGTCCGCGACATGAACAAGGCGTTGAAAGTCAAGACCGACACGGCGGAGGAAACCGCACGGGCGATTGTCGAGAGTTTGCGCCGGGAGAAACCCGGAAACTACACTGGCTGGCCCGAAAAATTCCACGCCGCGCTCAACCGCCTGTTCCCGTCCGTCGTGGACAAGGCCGTTGCAAGGCAAATGCCCGTCATCCGGCGCTTTATCGGGCAGTGACTAAGGAGCCGACTCCATCAACCCCCGTATCCGCGCAAGGCAGCGTTCCCTGCCAAGCCACTCCATCACCGAACTGATGTCGGGGCTGGGGGCGCCGGCGGTCAGGGCGTAGCGCAGGGGTTTGCCGAGTTTGCCCATCGGGATGTTCAGGTCTTTCAGCACTGCGGACAGCGTTTGCTTCAATACTTCACCGCGCCATTGTTCAACCGTCTCCAGCGCCGCGAGCAGGCATCTCAAATACGAACGCGCATCATCGGTCGCGTGCTTGCGCGCCGCCGCATCGTCGTAGGCAATCTCATCCTTGTACAGAAAAACCATGCCCTGCGCCATCGCCTGCAAGGTCGGATGGCGCGACTTCATCGCCTCCGCCGCCTCTTCCAGCGCGGGTCCTTGCGCCGGGTCGCAACCGAGCAAGCGCAGGCGCGCGGCCAAATCGTTGGCCAGCGCCGCCGCCGGCGTTTGCGCCAGATAGTGGCCGTTCAGCCAGTCAAGTTTGGCCGGATCAAACGCGGCGGCGGATGCGTTCAGGCCGCCCAAATCAAAGTGCCGCACCATCTCGTCCAGCGAAAACACTTCCTGGTCGCCGTGCGCCCAGCCGAGGCGCACCAGGCAGTTCAGCAGCGCCTCCGGCAAGTAACCCTGCTCGCGGTATTGCAAAACACCCGGAGCACCGGTGCGCTTCGACAGCCGCGCGCCCTGCTGGTCAAGTATCAACGGCACATGCGCGTAGTCCGGCGGCGCCGCGCCGAGCGCGCGGAAGATGTTAATCTGGCGCGGCGTGTTGCTTAAATGGTCGTCGCCGCGAATGACATGCGTGATGCCCATGTCCGCGTCGTCCACAACCACCGTCAGGTTGTAGGTCGGCGCGCCGTCGGCGCGTGCAATCACCAGGTCGTCGAGTTCGCCGTTGGCGGTCTCAATGTCGCCGTGAACATGGTCGTGAAAGACCACCGCGCCCTGTTGCGGATTCTTGAAGCGCACCACCGGATCAACGCCCGCGCGCGGCGCGCGGCCTTCGCGGCAGCGCCCGTCGTAACGCGGCTTAAGTCCCTTGGCAATCTGCTCGCGGCGCAGCGCGTCGAGTTCGTCGCGGGTGCAGTAGCAGTGATATGCCTTGTCCTCGTCCAGCAGGCGCGCGATGACTTCGGCATAACGCGCCACCCTGGAACTCTGATAAAAAGGCCCTTCGTCCCAGTCCAGCCCAAGCCACGCCAGCCCGTCGCAAATCGCGTCCGCCGACTCTTTGCTGGAACGCTCGATGTCGGTGTCTTCAATACGCAGCACAAACGCGCCGCCGTGATGCCGCGCATAAAGCCACGAGAACAGCGCGGTGCGCACGCCGCCCGCGTGCAGCACGCCGGTCGGGCTGGGCGCGAAGCGCGTGCGGACTTTCACGCGCCGGCGACCCACAGCAGCGCCTGCATCACGGCGACGGTGAACACGCCGGCGAGCAGGTCATCCAGCATGATGCCGAAACCGCCGGCGACATGGCGGTCGGCCCAACTGATGGGCCACGGCTTCAGCACATCAAACGCGCGAAACAGCAAAAACGCGAACACCAGCCACACCCAGCCGCCGGGCGCGTCAACAGGCAGATGAAACAAACCGAGCAACATGCCGGCAATCTCGTCCACGACGATGCCGCGGTGGTCGTGCACACCGAGCGCCGCGCTGGTGAAACCGGCGGCGGCGACGCCCACGGCGAACAACGCCGCGACCGCCGCAAGATAAACCCACGCCGGCAGACCGGCCATCAGCCAGTACAGCGGAAACGCCAGCAGCGTGCCGAGCGTGCCGGGCGCGACCGGCGCAAGACCCGCGCCGAAACCCAGCGACAGAACATGCACCGGGTGGCGCATCATGAAACGGAAGTCGGGATGCGCCATCAGCGGAAACAATCGCAGCCGGGCGAGCGCGCAGGCTGCCGCCGCGCTTGTCGCCGCGCCCGCCTTCGGGTTTGCACAGGCGCCATCACCGGAAATGGTCGTGGCCGGGCGAGCGCGGCAGTTCCACCGCGTCGCCGTGAAAGGTGCAGCGCAGCCCCGCCTGCGCGGTAATCTGTCCGATGCGGGTCACATCGCAGGCGCCGGCGGCTTTCAGCGATTGCCGGAGTTCGTCCAGATGCCCGTCGTCCATCGTGAACAGCAGTTCATAGTCGTCGCCGTAGGTCAGCGCCGACAGCCAGTCGGCGGCGGTGTCGCAGCAGTCGCGGAATGTGCGCGACACCGGAATCCGCTCCATGCCGACCTCGCCGCCGACGCCGCCGGCGTCAAGCAGCCGCGACAAGTCCATGAAAACGCCGTCCGACACATCAATCGCGGCGCTCGCGTATTGCGCGATGAGCGGCCCTTCCACGACGCGCGGCGAAGGCCGCGCCGCATTGCGGCGGCAGGCTTTGGCGGCGGCGCCGCACCGGTTCAGGCGTTGTGCGCGGCGCGCCGCAAGGCCGGCGTCGCCGACCGCGCCGGTCAGGTAAATGCCGTCGCCGTCGCGCGCGCCTGTGCGGGTCATGCACTCGCCGGGCGCGGCGCCAATCAACTGCACGGTGGCCGACAAAGGCCCGCGCACGGTGTCGCCGCCGACAAGGCTGACCTTGAATGAATCGGCCAACGCAAAAAACCCGCCGGCAAAACGCGACACCCAGTCCTCGTCGGCGCGCGGCAGCGTCAGCGCCAGCAAAGCCCAGCGCGGCACGCCGCCCATCGCCGCGATGTCGCTTAGATTCACCGCCAGCGCCTTGTGGCCGATGTCGCCGGCGTCGGCGTCGGCGTTGAAATGCGTGCCGGCGACCAGCGTGTCGGCGGCCACCACCAGCGGCTCCGCAACCGGGCCGAGCACCGCGGCGTCGTCGCCGATGCCGACGACGACCGCGTCGTCGCCCGACTCGCGCGCAAAATGCGCGCGCACCAGTTGCTCCTCGCCGACGGCGCCGCCGTCGCAGCGCTTCGCCAGGCGGTCGAGAACGCCGTTGACAAAGCGGTAGCCCTGGTCGGCGCCGTATTTCTTCGCAAGGCGGACGGCCTCGGTGATGGCGACGGCGGAATCAATGTCGTCGCGGCACAGAATCTCGTAGGCCGCGTTGCGGACAATCGCGCGCTCAACCGGGTCCACGCTTTCAAGCGGCATGTCCATGCACTGTTGAAGTTCGCCGTCCGCCGCGCCGTTGATGGCGGCGCGCAGCAATTCTGCGAAATAACCGGCGTCGGCCTTGGCGTAGTCGTCGTCCGCGGCGAACTGCGCGCTGATTTCATCGAAGTCCTGGCCGGTCATCTGCCATTGATAGACGGCCTGTATCGCCAGCCGCCGCGCGCGGCTGCGGGCGTGGAACAGCAGGTGGTCGCTCATCAATCCGCGCCGTCAGCCGAGACGCCGCAGCAGGCAAGCCATTTCCAGCGCCGCCAGCGCCGCCTCGGCGCCGCGGTTTCTGTCGGCGCCGGCGCGCGCCATGGCCTGCTCCGCATTGTCCGCCGCGAGCACGCCAAACCCGACCGGCACGCCGGTATCAAGCATGACGCGGGCGATGCCGCGGCTGCACTCGCGCACGACATGGTCGAAGTGCGGCGTCTGCCCGCGGATAACGCAGCCGACGGCGACAATGCCGGCATAGCGCCCGGCGTCGGCGCAGCGGCTCGCGGCCAGCGGAATCTCAAACGCGCCCGGCACGCGCACGATGTCGGCGCCCGGCGCGCCGTGCCCGCGCAGCGCGCGCAGCGCGCCGTCAATCAGGTTGTCCACAATCTGCGGGTTGTAACGCGAGGCGACAATGCAAAACCGCGCGCCGCGCCCGTCGGGCCGCGCCTCAATAAGGCGGTTGTCAGCCATCGGCGCGCGCCTCGCGTTCGGCGCGGTAGCGTATCAGGTCCTCCACCGTGCCGATCTTCAGCCGGTGGCGTCGCGCGAAATCCTCCACATCCGGGCGCCGCGCCATCGAACCGTCCTGTTTCAGAATCTCGACGATAACCGCCGCCGGTTCTGCGGCGCCGGCAAGCCGCGCCAGGTCGCAGCCGGCCTCGGTGTGCCCGGCGCGCGTCAGCACGCCGCCCGGCTGCGCCATCAGCGGAAAGACATGCCCGGGCCTGCTGAAATCGCCGGGAACGGCGCCCGGCGCAGTCGCGGTGCGGATGGTGTGCGCCCGGTCGTGCGCCGAGATGCCGGTGCTGACGCCGTCGCGCGCGTCAATAGAAACGGTGAAGTTGGTCGCCAGGCGGTCGTCGGTGCCGGCCACCATCAGCGGCAGGTCAAGGCGTTTGCAGCACTCGCGCGTCAGCGTCAGACACACCAGCCCGCGCCCGTGGGTAATCATGAAATTAACCGCCTGCGGCGTGACCTGTTCCGCCGCCATCACCAGGTCGCCCTCGTTTTCGCGGTCCTCGCCGTCCATGATGATGACCATACGCCCGTCGCGGACATCGGCGACCAGTTCCTCGACGCTTGCGCTCGGCATCACATCCGGCGGGCGGCTTCACGCCTGCGGCGGCGACAGAAACCGCTCAAACACCGCGCGCCCGGCAAACCCGGCGTCGCGCCCCAGCCCCTCCTCGATGCGAATCAGCTGGTTGTATTTGGCGACGCGGTCGGTGCGGCACAGCGACCCGGTCTTGATCTGGCCGACGCCGGTGGCCACCGCCAGGTCGGCGATGGACACATCCTCGGTCTCGCCCGAACGGTGCGACATCACGCAGTTGTAGCCGGCGTTTTGCGCCAGTTCCACCGCCGCCAGCGTCTCGCTCAAAGTGCCGATCTGGTTCGGCTTGATCAGCACCGAGTTGGCGACGCCCATCTCGATGCCCTTCTTGATAATCTCGGTGTTGGTGACGAACAGGTCGTCGCCGACCAGTTGTATCTTGTCGTCCAGTTTGCGGGTCATCGCGCGCCAGCCGTCCCAGTCGTCCTCGGCCATGCCGTCCTCGATGGAGATAATCGGGTATTTGCCGGCCCATTCCGCCAGACACTCGATGAAGGCGGCGCTGTCGTAGTGGCGCTTCTCCGACGGCAGCCGGTAAAAGCCGCCGTCGAACAACTCCGAACTTGCGACATCAAGCGCCAGGAAGATGTCGTCGCCGGGGCGGTAGCCGCCGGCCTCCACGGCTTCCAGCACAATCTCTATGGCGGCCTCGTTGGACGCAAGGTCGGGCGCGACGCCGCCCTCGTCGCCGACGGTGGTGCTGAAGCCGCGCTTGTCCAGCACGCGGTTCAGCGAATGGAAAATCTCGGCGCCGATGCGGATGGTCTCGCGCACATCGCCGCCGCACAGCGGAACAATCATGAATTCCTGGATGTCCACATTGTTGCTGGCGTGCGAACCGCCGTTCAGGATGTTTATCATCGGCACCGGCAGCAGCGGCACGCTGCCGGCGGCGAGATGACGGTGCAACGGCACGCCCTCGATGGCGGCGCCGGCCTTGGCCGCCGCCAGCGACACCGCCAGAATCGCGTTGGCGCCGAGGCGGCTTTTGTTTTCGGTGCCGTCCAGTTCTATCATCGCGTCGTCCAGCGTGCGCTGCTCCTGCGCCGCCATGCCGACCAGCGCGTCGCGGATTTCGGTGTTGACATTGGTGACGGCGTTGCGCACGCCGCGCCCGTGAAAGCGCTTCTTGTCGCCGTCGCGCAACTCGGCGGCCTCGAGCGAGCCGGTGGAGGCGCCGGACGGAACCGAGGCGCGCCCGGTCACGCCGCCGGCCGAGACTTCGGCCTCGACCGTCGGGTTGCCGCGCGAATCAATGATTTCGCGCCCGCGAATGTCGGTTATTTTCTTCATGATGACGGGGGCGGCGGCGCTCAGGCCGCCTTGACAACGCTGTCAATCGCCTTGAGTTCTTCCAGCAGGCCGCGCATCTCGCCGAGCGGCCAGGCGTTGGGGCCGTCGCTCAGCGCGCGTTCCGGGTCGGGGTGCGACTCCATGAACAGGCCGGCGACGCCGACGCCGACGGCGGCGCGCGCCAGCGCCGGCACAAACTCGCGCTGGCCGCCGGATTCGCCGCCGCGCGCGCCCGGCAACTGCACCGAGTGGGTCGCGTCGAAGACAACCGGACAACCCGTCTCGCGCATGATGACCAGGGAACGCATGTCAGACACCAGGTTATTGTAGCCGAAACTGCACCCCCTTTCACAAACCATCAACTGCCGGTTGCCTTCGGCGCGCCCCTTGTCGACGACATTTTTCATTTCCCACGGCGACAGAAACTGCCCCTTCTTCAGGTTGACCGGGCGCCCGGCGCGCGCGACATTGCGGATGAAATTGGTCTGGCGGCACAGGAAGGCCGGCGTTTGCAGCACATCCACCACCTGCGCCACCTCGTCGAGCGGCGTGTCCTCGTGCACATCGGTCAGCACCGGCACGCCGACCTCGCGCCCGACGCGCTCCAGTATCCGCAGCCCGCGCTCAAAGCCGGGGCCGCGAAAACTGTCGTGCGACGATCGGTTGGCCTTGTCGAAAGACGACTTGTAGATGAACGGGATGCCGAGACCGGCGGTGATGTCTTTCAGTTGCGCGGCGGTTTCAAGCGCAAGTTGCTCGCTCTCGATGACGCAAGGCCCCGAAATCAGGAAAAACGGGCGCCGCCCGCCGACCTGCCAGCCGCACAATTCCATCAGCCGCGCTCCCGGCGAAAACGCCCCGCGGCGCCGATGAAGCCGATGAACAGGGGATGGCCGTCGCGCGGCACCGATGTGAACTCGGGATGAAACTGGCAGCCAACGAACCACGGGTGGCCGCCGACCTCGATAATCTCCACCAGTTGCCCGTCCAGCGACACGCCGGCGACGACCAGACCGGCGTCGCACAGGCGCTCCTTGTAGGTGTTGTTGAACTCGTAGCGGTGGCGGTGGCGCTCGCGGATGACATCGTCGCGGTACATCGCGCGCGCCGCGGAGCCTGCGGCAAGCCGGCAGCCCTGCTCGCCGAGGCGCATAGTGCCGCCGAGGTCGGAGTCTTCGCTGCGCCGCTTGACCGCGCCCGTCGCGTCGTTCCATTCGGTAATCAGCGCGATAACCGGGTGCGGCGTGGCGGCGTCGAATTCGGTGCTGTTGGCGGATTCAAGGTGCGCGACATTGCGCGCGAACTCTATGGCCGCGACCTGCATTCCAAGACAGATGCCGAAATACGGCACGGCGTGGCGGCGCGCGTATTCCGCCGCGCGTATCTTGCCCTCGATGCCGCGCAGGCCGAAGCCGCCCGGCACCAGCACGCCGTCCATGCCGGCGAGGCCGTCGCCGCCGTTGCCGAGGCGGTCGGAATCCACATAGACAATCTCGACGCTGGTGCGCGTTTTCAGGCCGGCGTGCGCCAGCGCCTCGTTGACCGACTTGTAGGCGTCGGTCAGACCGGTGTATTTGCCGACCATCGCAATCCGCACCTCGGTCTCGGGCGAGCGGCGCGCCTGCGCCACCGCGCGCCATTCGCCCAAATCCGCCGGGCGCGCGTCGTCCAGCCCGAGGCGGCGCACCAGCAGTTCGTCCACGCGCTGCTGGTGCAGCCACAGCGGAATCTCGTAGATGTTATCAAGATCCACCGCCGAGATGACGGCGTCTTCGGCGACATTGGTGAACAGCGCGATTTTTTTGCGCTCATCCTGCGGCAGCGGCCTCTTTGAGCGGCACAGCAGCAGGTCGGGCTGAATGCCGATGGAGCGCAGTTCCTTGACCGAATGCTGCGTCGGCTTGGTCTTGATCTCGCCGCTGGTCTCCAGGTACGGCACCAGCGTCAGGTGCACATATGCACAGGGCGCGTCGTTCTCCAGCCCGAACTGGCGGATGGCCTCCAGAAACGGCAGCGACTCGATGTCGCCGACGGTGCCGCCGATCTCGACCAGCATCACATCGTTGTCGCCCGCGCCCTCGCGGATGGCGGCCTTAATCTCGTCGGTGATGTGCGGAATCACCTGCACCGTGGCGCCGAGATAGTCGCCGCTGCGTTCCTTGCGGATGACGCGCTCGTAAATCTGCCCGGTGGTGTAGTTGTTGTGGCGTCCCGCCCGGAAACGCACGAAACGCTCGTAATGGCCGATGTCCAGGTCGGTCTCGGCGCCGTCGGCGGTGACATACACCTCGCCGTGCTGGTAGGGGCTCATGGTGCCCGGGTCCACATTGATATACGGGTCGAGTTTGGTCAGCCCGACCTTGAGGCCGCGCGCCTCGAGAATCGCGCCGATGGAGGCGGAGGCAAGCCCCTTGCCCAGCGACGACACAACGCCGCCCGTCACAAAAACATAGCGCGTCATGTCCCGCAAACCCGGCCAAACCCCGCCGCTGTGCCATCCCCCCGCATGGCCGCCCATTGTAAAAGCAAACCGGCCCGCCCGCCAACCGCGTTATTCATCGTAAAACTCACTGCGCCGCCGCCGGATATATGCGCGCCAGGCGAACCAGTCGCGCAAATGCCAGAGCCTCCTGCCGAGGACGGCGCGGATTCCGGTGCCATCCTTTGCGGGGTTTTTCTCCAGCATATTGAACAATTCCGGCCCCATGATGGTGGATGGTTCTTCGGCGTCCTTCACCAGGGATTCGGGAACCACATAACTGGCGATGTCCGTGTGCCAGAAGTAAGCCATCAGCACATCCACCGGCGCGCAGACGGGCTGGGCGCAATCGAGAAACTTTTTCATCCCGTTGCGGTTCATTATATAAGCCGATGCGAAATACACCAGTCCGCGCAAACGCACAATCCGCCTGCCGTCGCGCAGGCGGTGCGCGACGCGCCCCGCCGGGGCGCGCGGAACGCAGCCGGGAATGCGGCGCTCGCGGGCCGGGCAATACAGCCTGATGAACTCGAAGGAATCGGGCAGTTGCGACATTTCATCAAACGCCTCCCGAAACCCGGGCAGCGGGCGCACATCGTCTTCCGCCACGAACACACGCTCAAGACCTTCCTCGTAGGCGCGGCGCACCAGGCGGTAGTGCGACAGGTAACAGCCTATTTGCGGCGGATGCACGATAATATGCGGGCGAACCTTCTCATCGCGCCAGTTGACGGATTCGCCGTCTTCAAATTCAAACCCGGCCATGCCATCCACCGCGTCGAACACTTCAAGGTCAATGCCGGCTTCATTGAACGCGGCGATGGTTTTCTGCCCGCGTTCGGGGAAACGCGCCAGGCTGATGACAAACGCCCGCAAGACTCTTCCCCGCTACTCGCAGGTCGTGACGCCCCACACCAGGCGCAGGCGGCCATCGGCGTGGATGAGCGGCACGCGGTCGCGTTCCCATGGCGGCACGCCGCGCGTCTGGAAAATTTTCTTCAAATCCTGGTGGAAACAACCGGCGGCGGCGCGGCGCGCGCATTGTTCGCCGCCGCGGCGGAAGCCGACATGCAGGCGCGCGGCGGCGGCGAGCGCCGGCGCCTGGCGCAGCAGTTCGCGCCAGCGCAGCGTTTGTTTCAGTTCCGGCAGTTCCAGGTCGGCGCCGTGCGGCCACGCCCTTTCAGCCGGCGGCGGTTGCGGCGGGCGCACCCGCGCATACAGCCGGTCGCGGTAAAAGCCAATCTCCGAATCCGGCCACGCGATGACGCTGCCGCTGCGCGGGCGCGATGCAATCAGCGCGGCGCGCAAATACTCCAGTTGGCGCTCGCCGGGCGTGCGCAGCCCGCGGGTTTTGAGCCAGCGGCGCAGCACCGCCTTCTGCCGGGCGGCGGGCAGCGCCGCGCACGCTTTTGCCAGCAGCGCGCGTCCGTCCGGCGTCATGCAGCGCGCCAGGCAACGCCCGGCCTCGGCATCAAGCAGTTCCAGCGCCTCTCCCTGATGGCGCGCGGCGCGCGCGGCGGCAGTCTCCCATTGCGGCCAGCGCGCCCGCAACAGCGGCGCGACGCGGTGGCGCAGGTAGTTGCGGTCGTGGCGCAGGTCGTCATTGCCGCTGTCTTCCACCCAGCGCAGTTCGTGGCGCAGCGCGTAGTCGCGGATGGCCGCGCGTGAAAACGCCAGCATGGGACGCGCCAGCCAGCCGTCGCCGAAAGCCGCGCAGCGCGGCATCGCCGACAAACCGGCGGCGCCGGCGCCGCGCATTAACTGAAGCAGCACGGTCTCGGCCTGGTCGTCGCGGTGGTGCGCGGTCAGCAGCAGCGTGCCGGCGCTCGCAAAGCGGCGCAGCGCGTCGTAGCGCGCGCGCCGCGCCGCCGCCTCGGGGCTGTCGCCCGGCGCGGCGCGCGCGCGCACCTTCACCGCCGTCATCTCAACGCCGATGCCGCGCGCCTGTTCGCGGCAATGCCGCTCCCATGCATCGGCGTCGTCGTGCAGGCCGTGGTGAACATGCACCGCAAGCAGCGCCGGCGCGCGCGGCGTTTGCAGGCGGCGCAGAAGATGCAGCAGGACGCTGGAATCGGCGCCGCCGCTCCACGCCAGCACCACCCGCGACGGCTCAAGGCGCGCCAGCAAGTCCGACACCTCGGCGGCAACGCCGCGCGCCAGGTCCGGGTCGCGCGGCAACTCATACATGCTTGAAATGGCCGACTTCGGTCAGCCGGCGGTAGCGGTCGTCCAGCATCTGCTGCGGCGGCAGGTTGGCGAGTTGGTTGAACTGCGCCTCAAGGCTGTCGCGCAGCCGCGCCGTCATCGCCTTGAAGTCGCGGTGGGCGCCGCCGAGCGGCTCGGGGATGATTTCATCCACCAGCGACAACTCGCCGAGGCGCTGCGGCGTGATGCCGAGCGCCTTCGCCGCCTCCGCCGCCTTGTTGGCGTCTTTCCACAGGATGGAGGCGCAGCCTTCCGGCGAAATCACCGAATAAATGCTGTATTGCAGCATCAGCAGGCGGTCGCCGACGCCGATGGCGAGCGCGCCGCCGGAGCCGCCCTCGCCGATGACGACGCTGACCACCGGCGTTTCCATCTGCGACATCAGTTGCAGGTTGGCGGCGATGGCCTCGCTCTGGTTGCGTTCCTCGGCGCCGACGCCGGGGTAGGCGCCCGGCGTGTCAATCAGCGTCAGCACCGGCAGCCGGAAACGCTCGGCGAGACGGAACAGGCGCGCCGCCTTGCGGTAGCCTTCCGGGCGCGGCATGCCGAAATTGCGCCGCACCTTCTCTTCGGTGTCGCGCCCCTTCTGGTGGCCTGCCACGGCGATGGGCCGCCCGCCGAAACGCCCGATGCCGGCGACGATGGCGGGGTCGTCCAGGTAATGGCGGTCGCCGTGCAGTTCCTCAAAGTCGGTCAGCAGCGCGCCGATGTAGTCGAGCGTGTACGGGCGCCGCGGATGCCGCGCCAGTTGCGCGGTCTGCCACGGCGTCAGATCGTCGTAGATCTGCTTCGTCAACTTGCGGCATTTCTGCTCGAGTTGCTCGATTTCCGGGTTCAGATCCACCTCGCCGCGGCTGACGAGGCGGCGCAGTTCTTCAAGTTTTTGCTCGAGTTCAACGATCGGCTGCTCGAAGTCAAGATGTTCGGAGTGCATTGCGGTAATGTCCCTTTCAACCGGCGCATTTTAGCACGGCGGCGCGCGCGCCCGGCCACACAAAGGTCTGAAGCGCCGCCTGTGTTTGCCCGGCGTTCGCCTGTCGCGGCGGCGTACTTTATACTAACGCGCTGAGTTTCCCGCCCCGTCATGACCGAAACGCCGCAGACCACTCCCGCCGCCGCGCTTGGCGAACGCTACCGGCGCCGCCTTGCGGAGCACGGCCACGAGTCCGACCCGGCCCAGGTTGAGGTTGTCCGGCAGTTGCAGCGCTTGCACGATGAAATCGCCGCCTGCCCGGAGCACGGCGGCGTGCGGCGCCTGTTGCAGCGCATCGCCGGGCGCGCGCCGCCGCCGGCGCCGCGCGGGATGTATCTGTGGGGCGGCGTCGGCGCCGGCAAAACCTTTCTGATGGATTTGTTTTTTGAAACGCTGCCCATTGAGCGCAAACAGCGCCTTCATTTCTACCGCTTCATGCAGGAAGTCCATGCGCTGCTGAAACGCGCGCACGGGCGCAATCCGCTGGAAACGGTGGCCGAGCGCCTGGCGCGGCGCGCGCGGGTGCTGTGCCTGGACGAATTCTTCGTGTCCGACATCACCGACGCGATGATACTTCACCGCCTGCTGCGCGAGATGTTCGAGCGGCGTCTGGTGCTGGTGACGACCTCCAACATCGCGCCGCCGGATCTTTACAAGGGCGGCTTGCAGCGCGGGCGTTTCCTGCCGGCCATCGCGCTGCTTGAACGCCACACCCGCGTCGTGCATCTGAATGCGCGCACCGACTACCGGCTGCGGATGCTGGCGGCGGGCGAGGTGTATCACCACCCGTGCGGGCGCGCCGCCGACGACGCCCTGGCGCGCAGTTTCCGCGCCATCAGCGACTGCGCCGACGGCGAGGACGCCGGCGGCGCCATTGAGATCAACGGGCGCGATGTGCCCGTCGTGCGGCATTCGCGCGACACCGCGTGGTTTGACTTCAAGGACATCTGCGAAGGCCCGCGCTCGCCCGCCGACTACATCTCCATCGCGCACCTTTACCACAGCGTGCTGATTTCCAACATCCCGCTGTTTGACCGGCGCGACGACGCGGCGCGGCGCTTCATTCAGTTGGTGGACGAGTTTTACGACCGCAATGTCAAGTTGATTGTGTCGGCGGCGGCGGCGCCCGCCGAACTCTACCGCGACGGGCGCCTCGCCGCCGAATTCAGCCGCGCCGCGAGCCGTCTCGGTGAAATGCAAAGCCGGCGCTATCTGTCGCAGGCGCACCGCGGCTGAACGCATGGACGCCGTGTTTGAATCCGCGATAAACTCGCTGCCGTTGCTGCACCGCGGCAAGGTCAGGGATGTTTATCAGGCGGACGACGACCATCTGCTCATCGTAACGACCGACCGCATCTCGGCGTTTGATGTGGTGCTGCCGAACGCGATTCCGGGCAAGGGGCGGGTGCTGACCGCGCTCAGCGATTTCTGGTTTGCCCGCACCGCGGCGCTCGTGCCGAACCACCAAAGCGATCTTGACCCGCTGCACGCCGCGCCCGAACTGCGCGAGCGCCGCGATCTGCGCGAGCGCAGCGTTGTCGTAAAGAAGACGCGGCCCCTGCCCGTCGAGGCGATTGTGCGCGGCTACCTGCTGGGGTCGGGCTGGCGCGACTACCGCGAGACCGGCGCCGTCTGCGGCATTGCGCTGCCGGCGGGCCTGCAACTGGCCGAACGACTGCCGCAGCCGCTGTTCACGCCATCCACCAAGGCCGCCGTCGGCGAGCACGATGTCAACATCTCTTTTGACGCCGCCGCCGCGCAAATCGGGCGCGATGTCGCCGCGCGCGTGCGCGATGCGGCGCTCGCCATCTACCGCGCCGGCGCCGAACACGCCTTCCGGCGCGGCATCATCATCGCCGACGCCAAGTTTGAATTCGGGCTGGACCGCGACGGCCAACTGCTGCTGATAGACGAGGTGCTGACGCCCGACTCGTCGCGTTTCTGGGACCGGCAAGGCTACCGCCCGGGCGCCAACCCGCCCAACTTTGACAAGCAATTTGTCAGGGATTATCTGGAAACCCTCGACTGGGACAAGACCGCGCCGGCGCCGCCGCTGCCGGACGAAGTCGTCCGCAAGACCGCCGAGCGCTACCGGCGCGCGCATGACCTGCTGCTGGCCGACTGATGGCCGCGCGATGGCCGCGTGATGGCCGCGTGATGGCGAACTGATGGCGAACAAGGGGAATGCCGCGCGCGGCGTTTTCATCACCGGCACCGACACCGGCGTCGGCAAGACCTTCGTCGCCTGCCGGCTGATTCGCGCGCTGGAAAGCGGCGGCCTGGACACGGCGGTGTTCAAGCCGGTAGAAACCGGCTGCCGCGCCGACGACGGCGGCGAGTTGACGCCGCAAGACGCGGTGCAACTGGCGCACGCATCCAGACACCGCCCGGCAATTGACATCGTCTGCCGCTACCGCTTCGCCGACGCGGTGTCGCCGGCGCGCGCGGCGCAACTGGCGGGCGTGGATTTGCGCGTCGGCGACCTGGCCGCGGCCTGCCAAAGCGAACCGCGGCGTTTTGCCGTCGTTGAAGGCGCCGGCGGGCTGCTGTCGCCGATTGCGGGCGACGGCGTCAACGCCGACCTGGCGGCGGCGCTGAACCATGCGGTGGTAGTCGTCGCCGCCGACCGCCTCGGCTGCATCAACCATGTTTTGCTGACGCTGGAGGCGCTGGCGGCGAGAAACCTCGCCG